>NZ_JALBGZ010000665.1:0-3471 GCF_023006515.1 Bradyrhizobium sp. PRIMUS42 | reverse complement strand
CCGATGGCCGCCCAGGCTGGTCCGGTTCCGGGTACGCAGCCGACCGTGGTGCCGCCGCTGCCCGCGCCGGTCACCGTGCGCTAAGAACTCCACGACATCTGATAGAGCGAAGGGCGTGCCACCGGCACGCCCTTCGTCGTTTCAGGCCAGCTTGCGCGGCAACTCGCGGCCCCCAGTGAAGGCGTCGATCGCCTCGACCATCTGGCCATAGTGGATGCGCAAGCCGTCCTCGGTGGCGTAGCCGAGATGCGGCGTCAGCACGAGATTGTCGAGCTTGCGGAAGGGATGGTCGACCGGTAGCGGCTCGACCGCGAACACGTCAATGCCGGCGCCCGCGATCTTGCGCTGCTGCAAGGCCTCGAGCAGCGCCTGCTCGTCCACGATCGGCCCGCGCGCGGTGTTGACGAGAAAGGCCGTCGGCTTCATTCGCGCGAGATCGGCAGCGCCGACCAGCCCGCGCGAGCGCTCGCTCAGCACCACATGGATGGTGACGATGTCAGCCTTGGCGAACAGCTCCTCCTTGGTGGCGTAGCCGACGCCTGCGCCTGCGCACTTCTCCGGCGTGAGATTCGGGCTCCAGGCGATCACGTTCATGCCGAAGGCCTTGGCGATCCCGGCCATCTTGCTGCCGAGCTTGCCGAGCCCGACGATGCCGAGCGTCATTCCCTCGATCTCGACGCCCGCAAAGGTCTGCCAGGGCTCGCCGGCATGCATGCGCGCATTCTCGCGGCCGATGCCGCGCGTCAGCTCCAGGATCAGGCCCATGGTCAGCGGTGCCGTGGGATCGCGCGAATATTGCGTGCCGCCGATCGCCACATTGCGTGCCGTCGCGGCTTCCATGTCGATCGCGGCATTGCGCATGCCTGAGGTGAGCAGCAGCTTCAGCTTCGGCAAGCTCTCGAACAGGCTCTTGGGGAATGCGGTGCGCTCACGCATCGCGCAGATGATCTCGAAGTCGGCGAGCGCGCTTACTGCGGCCTGTTCGGAGGCGAAGGGATGGCTGAACACGGTGACGTCGAGACGGTCGGACAGTTTCTGCCAGTCGGCGACGTCGAGTGCGAGGTTGAAATAGTCGTCGAGAATTGCACAGCGCAGCCGGCTCATCAGCGTTCATCCATGGCGAGAGGTGAGGGCGCCAGGCGAGCGCCGTCGTCGGAACCAAGCCATGGTTGCGCGCAATCACGCCTGCGCGCAAGTCGCTCGCGCCTTCAAAAATCCGACAGGGGAGCGGCGCTCAGAGGTCGCGGGGCTTCAGGCGGAACGGCGCATCCATGCCGTGCTTGGCGCGCCAGGCGGGGCCGGGGCCGCGCATGTAGTGCAGTTCGGGCCGGTAGGGATTGAAGGCGGTGGCGAAGAAGCGCTTCCAGAATCCCTTGATCTCCGAGGCGAAGTCGGAGATGTGGCCGGCTTCTGCCGGAACAGGAAGAGAATGGGTCTCGATCAGAGCCATGATGCGGCCTCGCTTTGCTCCCGTTCGTTCTGAGCGGGTGGCGCTGTTTCCGCGCGAAACCGAGCTTTCGGCCTGATTTATTAAAAGATGGTTTCAATTGTCCGGATCGGTGGCCGGATGGTGACCGTCCCGTATTCATCCGTGGTGAACGGACGGAAAACATTGCCCTTTGGGGACGGGATCGCTACATCGCAGGCGAAGCAAATTTCCTCAAATCGAAGGTTTTCGGGACCGATGGCGCGCCAGTTCATCTATTTCATGCAGGGCCTGACCAAGAGCTACCCGACCCGGAAGGTGCTCGACAACATCCATCTGTCATTCTACCCGGACGCCAAGATCGGCGTGCTCGGCGTCAACGGCTCGGGCAAGTCGACGCTGCTCAAGATCATGGCTGGCCTCGACAAGGAGTATAACGGCGAGGCCTGGGTCGCGCAGGGCGCCCGCGTCGGCTATCTCGAGCAGGAGCCGCATCTCGATCCCGCACTCAGCGTGCGCGAGAACGTCATGCTGGGCGTCGCCAAGCAGAAGGCCATCCTCGATCGCTACAATGAGCTGGCGATGAACTACTCCGAGGAAACCGCCGACGAGATGACCAAGCTGCAGGACGAGATCGAGGCCCAGGGCCTCTGGGATCTCGACAGCAAGGTCGACCAGGCCATGGACGCGCTGCGCTGCCCGCCCGACGATGCCGACGTGACGAAGCTCTCCGGCGGTGAGCGTCGCCGCGTCGCCCTGTGCAAGCTGCTGCTCGATCAGCCCGAATTGCTGCTGCTGGACGAGCCGACCAACCATCTCGACGCCGAGTCGGTGTCGTGGCTCGAAGGCCATTTGCGCTCCTATCCCGGCGCGATCCTGATCGTGACCCACGATCGCTACTTCCTCGACAACGTCACGAGCTGGATTCTCGAGCTCGATCGCGGCAAGGGCATTCCCTACGAGGGCAATTACTCGTCCTGGCTGGTGCAGAAGCAGAAGCGGCTGGAGCAGGAAGGACGCGAGGACGCCGCGCATCAGAAGACGATCGCCCGCGAGCAGGAATGGGTCGCGTCCTCGCCGAAGGCGCGCCAGGCCAAGTCGAAGGCGCGCTATCAGCGCTACGAGGAGCTGCTCAAGCAGGCGAGCGAGAAGCAGACCCAGACCGCGCAGATCATCATCCCCGTCGCCGAGCGGCTCGGCGCCAACGTGGTCGATTTCGAAGGCCTCAGCAAAGGCTATGGCGATCGCCTCCTGATCGACGATCTCACCTTCAAGCTGCCGCCTGGCGGCATCGTCGGTGTGATCGGCGCCAACGGCGCCGGCAAGACCACGCTGTTCAAGATGATCACCAAGCAGGAAACGCCGGACAAGGGCACGATCACGGTCGGCGAGACCGTGCATCTCGGCTATGTCGACCAGTCGCGCGACGCGCTCGACGGCAACAAGAACGTGTGGGAGGAGATCTCCGGCGGCAACGAGCTGATCCTGCTCGGCAAGAAGGAGGTCAACTCGCGCGGCTATTGCTCGTCGTTCAACTTCAAGGGTGCCGACCAGCAGAAGAAGGTCGGCGCGCTCTCCGGCGGTGAACGCAACCGCGTGCATCTCGCCAAGATGCTGAAGTCCGGCGCCAACGTCCTGCTGCTCGACGAACCGACCAACGACCTCGACGTCGACACGCTGCGCGCGCTCGAAGAGGCGCTGGAGGATTTTGCTGGCTGCGCCGTCATCATCAGCCATGACCGCTGGTTCCTCGACCGTATCGCGACCCACATCCTGGCCTTCGAAGGCGACAGCCACGTCGAATGGTTCGAAGGCAACTTCCAGGATTACGAGAAGGACAAGATGCGCCGGCTCGGCCAGGACAGCATCATTCCGCACCGCGTGAAGTACAAGAAGCTGACGCGGTGATGGCGGCATGATGCAGCGGGCGCTCATCGCTGCGGTGATCGCGGTCACCTGCGGCTCGTCACCCGCCCGCGCCGCCGATGCCGCGTTCACGCAGTTCATCGCCTCGCTGTGGCCGGAGGCGCAGGCCGAAGGCGTCT
>NZ_JALBGZ010000664.1:0-3476 GCF_023006515.1 Bradyrhizobium sp. PRIMUS42 | reverse complement strand
GGCCCCTGCCCCGCGCACCTGGAGACGAATTACGGCCTGCCCGCCGGCCGACGGCGCCGCCACGATCCGGCTCGCCAGCGAGACGGGCAAGCTATCGCCGATGACCTCGGCCAGGAAGGATTGCGTGATCGGATGCTTCGGGTGCGTGAAGATGTCGGCGACATGGCCGCTCTCGACGACATGGCCGGCATCGAGCACCACGACTTCCTTGGCAAGCTGGCGCACCACGGACATTTCGTGGGTGATCAGCACGATGGTCACCCCGAGCTCGCGGTTGATGTTCGCCAGCAGATCGAGGATCGCGCGCGTGGTCTGCGGATCGAGTGCGGAGGTCGCCTCGTCCGACAAGAGCACGCTTGGCCGCGTCGCCAGCGCGCGGGCGATGCCGACGCGCTGCTTCTGGCCGCCGGAGAGCTCGGACGGATAACGGTCGTGCTTGTCGGCGATGCCGACGAGGGCGAGCAGATCAGTGACGCGGGCCTTGATATCGGCCTTGGCCCAGCCGGCGATCTCGAGCGGCAGCGCAATGTTGTCGGCCGCGGTGCGCGACGACAGCAGATTGAAATGCTGGAAGATCATGCCGATCGAGCGCTGCGCCAGACGCAGCTCACGGCCCGCCAGTGCCGAGATATCGCGGCCGTCCACGATCACGCGACCCGTGGTCGGCTTCTCCAGCCCGTTGATCAGGCGCACCAGGCTCGACTTGCCGGCGCCGGAGCGACCGATCACGCCGGTGATGGAACCGCGCGGGATGGTGAAGTCGATGTCTTGCAGCGCGTTGACGCCGGGCTTGCCGCGATAGGCCGGATAGGTCTTCGAGATGCCGGCGAAACGGACCATCGCGTCCGGCTCAGCTGCGGCAGGAGCAATCGCTTCAGGCGGCGCTATCGGATGTCCGACGGCGAGCGATTGATGAGCGTTCATGGAGACGGCCTTCATGCATCATAGTTCCCTCGCCCACCCGAAAAGGCAAACGAGAGCCGGGTCGCATCAGCGACTGGAGGGTGGAACAGCAGCAAACACCTCAAAGGGGCGCGCGCTGCACCGCAGCATACATCATCGCCTTTTCCAGTCTTTGTTGCAATGTCAGATATTTGCGAGGAGGTGGACGAAGATTCCCCAAACCCTCCCCGGAGAAGAAAATTTCTTCGCCGGGGTATGAGCCTCCCGCCGGGCTCATCGCATCTGTAGCCAGGGCAGCACGATCAGCAGCAGCCCGGCAAAATAGAGCAGCCCGAAGATCAGGCCAAAGCCCCAGAACTGGCCCTTTCCGATATAGCCGCTGCCGAAATACATCGGCGCCGGTCCGGTCGCGTAAGGCGAGATCACGCCCATCAGGCCGAGCGAGTACATGCAGAGCATGGCGAGTGTCGTGACGGGCAGGCCGGGGATGCCCGATCCGACCGCGAGCACGACCGGCAGGACGGCGGCGGCATGCGAGGTGATGCTCGAGAAGAAATAGTGGATCCAGAAGAACAGCGCGACCAGCAGCAGCATCGCGGTCGACGGCGACAGCCCGGCGAGCGGCTTTGCGTATTCGGTCGCGAACCATTTGATGAAACCGATCTCGTTGAGGCCGGAGGCCAGCGTCAGCAGCGAGGTGAAATAGAAAAACACCTCCCACGCGCTCTTCTCGCTGACGATGTCGGCAAACTCGATCACGCCGGTCACCAGCATCAGCGAGATCACGATGAACACGACGGTGGTCGCGTTGACGAAGTTCGAGCCGAGGACGGGCACATGAATGTCCGGGCTCGAGCCCGCGATCCACAGGAACATTGCGAGCACGATCAGCCCGAGCATGATCCACTCGTTGCGCGACATCGGGCCCATCTCGGCGAGTTCCTTCGCCGCCCATTCGGAGATCTCCGGGCTGCGTTTCACCTCGGGGCGGCACATCGCGTAGCTGAGCAGCGGCACGAGCACCATCAGGAGTATGCCGAGCGGCGCGAAGCCGAGAAACCACTGGCCCCAGCTGACCTCGACCCCGACCGTCTTCTTGGCGATCGCCAGCGCCGCCGCGTTGGGCGCAAGCGCCGTGAAGAACAGCGAGCTGGTGACGGCGGTCGCGGCAAACGCCGTCCACATCACATAGGTGCCGATCCTGCCGGCGGTCGGCCCCGGCTCGGAGCCGTAGATGCGCGGAATGTTGCTGATGATGGGATAGACGATGCCGCCGCTGCGGGCGGTGTTCGACGGCGTCGCCGGCGCGAGCAGGAAGTCCGACATCGCCACGGCATAGCCGAGGCCGAGCGTGTTGCGGCCGAGCCGCTGCACCAGCACCAGGGCAATGCGCCGGCCGAGCTGGCTCTTGCGATAGCCGATCGAGAACACGAAGGCGCCGACGATCAACCAGACCGTGCTCTCGGCAAAGCCTGCCAGCATCCAGCGCAGCGACTTGGTCGGATCGGGATCGATATAGCCAGCGACGCCCGCGACCGTCAGGCCGATGAATCCGACCGCGCCAACCGGCATCGATTCCAGGATGAGCCCGGTGATGACGGCCGCGAACACGGCGAAATAGTGCCACTGATTGACGTTGAGCCCTGAGGGCACCGGCCACAGATAGATGGCCAGCCACACCACGAGCGGTGCGATCAGCTTCCAGCGAAACCCTTTTGCTTCAGGCGCCTGTGAACCAGTGGCCATGAGCCCTCCCCTCGATTTCCGTCACATCGTGCGCCCGTTGTCCGGGCTGCTTTTGTCCCTGCGCGGCGTATACGGATTGTCCGCGATGCGATCAATGGTCTGACGTCGGTTTCTACCGCCCCTTGAAGCGCGGCTTGCGGCGGGCCAGGAACGCATCGACGCCCTCCTTGTGATCCTCGCTGAAGCCAGCGAGCGCGAACTGGTCGACGTCCATGTGGCTGGCGAGATCGTCAAGCGCATGCGCGAGCCGGTTGACGGTGAGTTTCGTCATCGCCACCGAGAGCGGCGGCTGCACGGCGACCTTCCGGGCGAGATCCATGGCGGCATCGAACGCATGGCCGGGATCGACGACGTGCTCCACCAGACCCCATTCATAGGCTTCCTCCGCAGAGATGCGCTGATCGGCCAGGATCACCGCCTGCTTGGTGCGGGCGGGCCCGATCAGATGCAGCATGCGCGGGATGCTCTGCCAGCTCATGTTCATGCCGAGCCCGATTTCGGGCACACGCAGATGGGCGTTGCTCCCCATGACACGGAAGTCGAGCGCAACGGCCAGGGCCACGCCGCCGCCGACGCAAAAGCCCTCGATCGCCGCGATCGTGATCTGCTCCATCTCGTGCCAGGCCTGGGTGAGGCGTGGCCCGAGCTTGAGGTGACGCCGCAGCGTGCCGAGATCCATGTCCTTGCGAGCGCGTCCCTCGGCGTCCTTCAGGTCGAAACCGGCGCTGAATGCGCTCGCGCTGCCGGTCAGCACGACGACGGAGGTCGCAGCATCATCCTCGAAGCTGCGCGCCGCCGCGGTGAGCTGGCGCAGCGCCTCCGGCGAC
>NZ_JALBGZ010000663.1:0-3479 GCF_023006515.1 Bradyrhizobium sp. PRIMUS42 | reverse complement strand
GGATGCTGCCGACGTCGTCCTTGACGAGGTCGGCGCCGGTGTAGATCGCGGCAACGCCGGGCATCGCGGCGGCCGCGCTGGTGTCGATCGAGGCGATCTTCGCGTGGGCGTGCGGCGAGCGCAGCACGTGCAACCACAACGCGCCATCCTGCGGCTTGTCGTCGATGAACTGTCCCTTCCCGGTGAGCAGCCGCTGGTCTTCCAAACGCTTGACGGGCTGCCCCGCTCCGAAACGCAAATTGCCGGGAAGAATGTTCATTCCGCTCTATCCTTGAAATCCGGAAAACGACCGCGGGGGTTTTAGCCGATTTTACGGGCTAGACAACCGAGCCGCGGCACATCTGCAATGCGTACCATGCCTCTTGGCCGGGCAGATTACCGGGGTCAGGAACGCTCGATGTCGATGATGGCCACACTCACGTCGCGGCTGTCCGAGCCGCGCTTGACCGTGAGCCGAACGGTCTTCCCTGCACCGGCCTGCTCCAGGGCATCGGTCAGGTCGGAGAGTCGCCGCACCGGCTTGCCTTCGACCCCAGTGATGATGTCTCCGACCGCGCCGGTCGTCATGTTGACACCGCGAATCCCGGCCCGCTCGGCAGGGCTGCCGGGAGCCGTCCGCACCACGATCACCCCTTCGACGCCAAGTCGCGTCGAGACATCTTCGCCGGCGGCCACGATGCCGATGCCGGGTGTCGGCACCCGGCCGTTGCGGATGAGCTCGGGGACAATCCGGTTCACGACATCGACCGGCACTGCAAAACCGATGCCGGCGTTCGAACCCGACGGCGATATGATCGCCGTCGTGACGCCGATCAGCCGGCCGGCGGAATCCAGCAACGGTCCGCCCGAATTGCCCGGGTTGATCGCGGCATCCGTCTGGATGACGTTGGCAATCTCCCGGCCGCCATGGGTCGGAAGCCTGCGCTTGAGCGCGCTGATGATGCCGCTCGTCATCGATTGATCCAGTCCGAAGGGATTGCCGATCGCAAACGCGGACTGCCCGACCTTCAGGTCGTTCGAGCTGCCAAGAGCCACCGGCGGCGGAAGCTCGCGCACGCTGCGGATCCGCAGCACTGCAAGATCGTAATTGGGGGCGGTGCCGACAAGGTCGACCTCAGCCACCTCTCCTGACGCAAAGCGCACGGCGATCTCGCCGCCATTGGCCACGACGTGATTGTTCGTCACGAGGTGCCCCTCGCGGTCCCAGACGAATCCCGTGCCGGACGCGCCGCCCTGCCCCTCCTCGCCCATGAGAGGACTGGCCGTCGATTTCACCGCCACCTGGACAACCGAAGGCGACACGCGTTCGAAGATGTCGATGGTCGCCTTTTCGCCATCGGACAGCGGCCCGCGCTGCTCGACCGCACGTGCGGAGGATGCCGCCCATGGAACATGCAGGACCGGAACATGCAAAATCTTCGCTGCAGTGACGGCGAGCAGCAGGGCCGCAAAGGCTGCCGCGCCGATGGCGTAGCGACGATTCATCGGTGATCACCGCGATGCGTGCTGAAAGCAGAGTTCGGAATGCACATGCATGAGATGTCGGACCTCGCTCACGCAGCAACGTCGCAGACCCCTGGAAGTTTCCTGATCGAGTCAGATAGGGCCCCGTTTGGCTTTCCGCAGGGCGTTCAGGGACATATTGCCGCGTGACACACGGCTACGCGACCTCGTGCAACGCCGCTTCTACCGCCTTGCGCGCCTCGGCCGTCAATGGAGCCTGCGGCGGGACGGGATCGCCGACCTCATAGCCCTGGATCGCGAGCCCCGCCTTGATGCAGGCGGCGAGGTTGAAGCGGGCGAAGGCCTCGTTGATGCGCCACAGCCGGCGCTGCAGCGCCATGGCCTCGTCCCAGCGTCCGGCCTTGCAGAGGTCGTAGAGCGCGACGCTCTGGCGCGGGATGATGCAGGCCGGGCCCGCCATCCAGCCGAGGCCACCGATCAGCATCACCGCAGCCGGGATATGGGCGGAAGCCGAGAACACCCGCAAGGAATCGCCACAACGGTTCATGATCGAGAGCAGCCGGCCCGTGTTGGTCGAGGCGTCCTTGATGTAGCCGATGCGCGGATGCTCGGCGAGGCGTGCGATGATGTCGAGGGTGAGATCGGAGCGCTGGAATTGCGGATTGGTGTAGATGACGACGGGAATGTCGACGGCATCCGCGATGGCGCGGAAGTAGGATTCGACCTGGGCGTCATTGAGCGGAAAATAGGCCTCCAGGATCGCCAAAATGCCGTCGGCGCCGAGCTTTTGGTACGCCCTCGCCTGCGCCACCGCATCCGCCGTCGAGGTCGAGGCGACGCCAGCCACGACAGGCACGCGGCCGTTCGCGGCCTCGATCGTGGTCTGCACGATCGCGCTGCGCTGAGCGGCATTGAGATAGGCGAATTCGCCGGTCGAGCCGAGCGGCGTCAGGCCATGGACACCGGCGCCGATCAGATCGCCGCAGAGCTTGCCGAGGACATCGGTGCGCACGATGCCATCGGCATCGACGGGCGAGACGAGATAGGGAAAGACGCCGTGGAATTCGGACATGTCGGTGATGACCCCGGAGCGCTGGTTTGCGCCTGACCGGTCTTACCAACGCTCGTGCTCGCGATCAAACCCTGAGCAGCCGCACGCGCGTGCCCCAGGGGTCGGCGGCCTCCACGCCGTTGGCGAGCGTTGTCAGGCGCACGCCGCCCTTGCGCAGGCGCTCCTCCTGCGCGGCGAGAATGTCCGGCTTCTCCGTCACCAGCGAGAACCAGGCAAGGCCGGTCATCTGATCGTCGCGCTGGCCCGCGCCCTGGCTCTGCCAGACGTTCATGCCGAGGTGATGATGATAGCGGCCCGACGACAGGAACGCGGCGCCGCTGCGGCTGCGGGTCGGATCGAGGCCGATGTTGCCATGATAGAAGTTTCCGGCCTGCGCAAGATCGCCGACACGCAGATGCATGTGGCCGATGCGCAGTCCATCCGGCGCTTTGGCATAATCAGGCACGCGCGTATTGGTCAGCGACAGCAAATCGGGGATGTTGAGCTCGTCGCTCGCCATCTTCACGCTGCCCTCGCTCCACTGCCATTGCGAGGGATCGCGGTCGGCATAGACCTCGATGCCGTTACCCTCGGGGTCGTCGAGATAAACGGACTCGCTGACGAGATGGTCGGCAAAGCCCGACAGCTTCACGCGGTGCGAGGCGGCGTGAACCAGCCAGCGCGCCAGGTCCTTGCGCGTCGGCATCAGGAAGGCGGTGTGATAGAGGCCGGCGGCGTTGCGCGGCTCGATTGCCGCATCGGGACGGGCTTCCAGCACCAGCAGCGTGATGCCTGATGTGCCGAGCCTGGCGGCGGCTGGCGAGCGCTCCATCACGGTGAGCCCGATCACGTCGCGGTAGTAATCCGCAACCTTGTCGAGATTCTTCACCCGGAGCGTCACCATGCCGAACCGCATCGGCGTACGGCTGGCATAGGTCGGCCCGCCGCCCTGCGGAGCGCCCTC
>NZ_JALBGZ010000662.1:0-3479 GCF_023006515.1 Bradyrhizobium sp. PRIMUS42 | reverse complement strand
CGGCAAGGCCGCCGGCACACGGCGGCCGGTCCGTCCGGGCGAGAAGACCCAGCGCTTCACGACCAAGGGCTTGCGGGTGATGAAGTAGCGGGCGCGGCTCGTTCTAAAGCGCGAGCACCACCTCGCCCGAAACGGCATCCGTCACGCCGCGGCTGTTGCCCTGGTCCTCGAGCACGGACCTGAAGCTGTCGAGAGTCTTGATCATCGCCGCTCGCGCCGCGACCATCGCATCCTGACTGGACCAGGTGCCGATGAGGCAGAAGGTCTGCTCACCGGTCTTGATGATGACGCCGTGCTCCAGGCCCGGCCATTTGGCCTTGCCGTTCCGATGCGCGTCGAGGAAGGCGGCTTCCTCACCCGGCTTCACCTTGAACTTGACCACATTGTAAACCTGCATGATGCGCCTCCGACAAAATGGATGGATGAAAACGGGCGCCGCGCGAGGTCAGGACGAAAAGTCCACACGTTGCCCTGGCCGATTGTTGCGCTCGCGCGCGGTGGCGTCACCGTGACAAATCAGCATGGTGACCTCCGCCTTTTGCGCCCGCCAAGACAAAAAGTCGAAAACAACCCCATGCACAGTAGCCGGCACGAGCGGGATCAATGGCTTAGGCGGATTGCGCAGATGTAGACCCGTCGGGCGGAAGGCGTTGCACCGTCGGGCAACACAGGCGCATGGTGGCATCATCGGACAAGTCCTGAGCGCGTCCACTTTGCGACGCGTCACGCAACGCCTGCTGCATTTCCCGGCAGCCTCTGTCCCGACAATCCAAGACTTCGCCCTGCCGTACGGCCTCGCCGCGGGTTGCACCGGTGCGGCAAGGTCGACCGTTGACTTCGACACCGATACGTAACATACCAAGTTACATGAGACGCGACTCCCGATTATCCGGCGTGCTGCACGTGCTGCTGCACATGGCGCAACAGCCCGGCCCGTTCACATCCGAGACCCTCGCGAAGGCGATGGACACCAACCCGGTGGTGATCCGGCGCATCATGGCGGGCCTGCGGGAACTCGGTTACGTTCGCTCCGAGAAGGGGCATGGCGGCGGCTGGACGCTGGCCTACGACCTCTCGAAGGTGACGCTGCGCGACGTCTACACCGCGCTTGGCAGCCCGGCGCTGCTGGCCATGGGCAATCGGACCGAGGCGCCCGGCTGTCTCGTCGAGCAGGCCGTCAATGCCGCGCTCGATCAGGCCTTTAGCGATGCGGAGGCGCTGCTGCTGTCGCGGCTCGGCGAGGTGACGCTGGCGATGCTGAGCGACGATTTCCGCAAGCGCCTCGGGTCCCGCAAGCATCAGGGCATGCGCGCACATGGTGCGTGATTGGCCCATTCAGCAAGGACGACATCATGACCGACATTCAAGCCATGTTCTCCGATCCTCAGGCCGTGGCGAGATATACGGAAGGACCGCCGCGCTTCGTGCCCGGCTACAATGCCATGCTGTCGATGGCGGCGATCCTGCTGGCCGAGCGCGCGCGTGAGGATGCGCGGATCCTCGTCCTCGGCGCCGGCGGCGGCCTTGAGTTGAAGACGTTTGCACAAGCGCAGCCGCGCTGGAGCTTCGATGGCGTGGACCCCTCCGCGGCGATGCTGGCGCTTGCCGGGCAAACCCTGGGCCCGCTCGCATCGCGCGCACGTCTTCATCGGGGCTACATCGACGATGCACCGGAGGGACCGTTCGACGGCGCCAGCTGCCTGTTGACATTGCACTTCGTCGATGTCGAGGAGCGACGCCGCATCGCCTCGGAGGTCCGCCGACGGCTGAAGCCGCGCGCAGCTTTCGTGGTCGCCCATTTGAGCGCGCCCGAGGGCAATGAGGAGCGCCCGCTATGGCTTTCGCGGTACTCCGCATTCCTGGCCGCCTCCGGCGTCGAGCCCGAGCAGGCCGCGGCCGCGCGGAACGCCGTCACCAATCATCTGGAAATCCTCACACCCGCACAGGACGAGGCGATCCTGCGCGAGGCCGGTTTCTCCGAGCCGACGCTGTTCTACACCGGCTTCACTTTCCGAGGTTGGGCGGCCTACGCGTGAGGTGTCACGGCTTCGCCGACCCGGCCGGGCATTCAGGCAAAGCCGGTTGCGCCCGGGCGTGCAGTCATAATTCGTAGCTCGCGACAGAGGTCGCGACCGTCCTGCCTCAAAACCGGACATCGCCAGCACGCGTCTGCTAATCGGCAAAGGGCCAAAAGCAGCCTTGCCGCTTTCCTGAACGTGTCATCCCGCTCGTCGAAGGGCCTTCCAAGCCAGAAGAGCGGCTGCGAGAATTGAAACGGCGCAAAAGGCAATAGCCCCCAATGTGCGGACATCGGGACGTGGCTCATTGATCCATACCAACGCCGCCAGGCAGAGGAACGCCGGGACCGCGCAAGCTTGTGTAGCGATATATTGCTTCCGCAATCGCGACGGCGCACGGGGACCCCAGATGAATTCATTGACCTCAAATCTGCGAGACAAGGTGTCCAACGGCTCCTGAGGATACGACTTAGCCAGCCCTGCCATCACGGCATCAAACCCCATCTGGCAATGCCGAGGAGTACGATGGCAAGCGCGCACAAAAGCAGCGACATTTCACATCCATAGCATCTGCAACATCAGCCGGAATAGTCCGGTTTGGGTCAACGGCGCCGATTTCAGCCGTTGGCAGTCAGGTCCGGTCTACCCTCAACTTCGGAAATGGCCGGGCAAGGCTCAGGCGGTCGCGATGGGCCAGAAGCTGCCATCGAACGCCGGGACGAGGCTTACGCGCGTGTGGTCAAAGCCGACAGCTGATCGGTGTCGTAGCGGTTTCGCAGATCGGCGAGCGACTTTGGATCCGGGGCTCCCTGCGCCGCGAGTTTCGCGAGCTCTTCGAAATAATGCTCGTGGCCGGGCGGAGAGACGGTCATCAGTACGCGAGCCGGCTGCTCACTGACATTCGTGATGTTGTGGGGCACCCCCGGCGGGATGAACAGATAGGTGCCGGGCGTTGCGCGGATCGTCCTGTCGCCGACATGCCATTCACACTCGCCGTCGAGCAGGTAGAAGGTCTCCTCCTGCACCCGGTGAACATGCCTCCCGGTGGCGAACCCCGCCGGGATCGTCCAGTCGAACATGCTCGTGTGCTTGGTATTTTCGCCGGTGACGAGGAACACCATGGGATGACCACGCAGGATGACCCCGTTCGTCTCATCGGGCATGCGAATGACGGCATCGGCGCACATGCGGTCCTCCATTGATCAAATGCTAATTTCTGCAAGCACTTGTGCAACATCGGCCGTCCGCGCCGGGAAGTCGTGAATCCGTTCCCAAAAATCTGCTAAAAGCGTCGAATGACAGTTAGGGGCGACCTCTACCAGTTCGGCCCGTTCCGCCTCGACCCCGAGGCGGGCATTCTGTACCGAGGGGCCGAGCCGACCATGCTTGGGCAGCGCGCCGTCGCGCTGCTGTGCCGGCTGCTCGAAAGCGCGGGCGTACCGGTCTCCAAGGACGCCCTGG
>NZ_JALBGZ010000661.1:0-3482 GCF_023006515.1 Bradyrhizobium sp. PRIMUS42 | reverse complement strand
GCACGTTCGAGAACAAGGAGAACAACCAGCGTGTGCTGACCCCGACCAGCCTTCTGCTGTTCTACGTGGCCGACGCCAAGAGCCCCGACATCTTCAAGCTGCCGCCCGGCCCGCTGCAACGCCGCCAGCACCTCGACGATGTCGGCGCGGCGCGAATCCAGCGAGGTGCGCATCGCCTGCTCGCGTCCGTTCAGCGCGCGCAGCCGTGCTTCGGTCTCGTCGATCTTGGTCTCCACGCTGCGCACATTGGCGGCGGTGTCGATCAGCTGCTGATTGAGCTGGGTGCGGTCCTGGCCGAGCGCGGTGATCTCGGCCTTGAGCTTGGCCTGTGCTTCCTCCGCGCTCTTCTGCCTGGCGCGGGCGGCTTCCAGCTCCTGCTCGCGCTGCTTGATGGCATCGGGCGAGACGGCTGCGGTCTGCGGCGCCGGCGTTGCCGTCTGAGCTTGCGCGAGGCTTGCGCCGGCAACGCTTGTAATCAGCAACAGGTTGAGGAGCGGCGCTCGCATCGTGTCGGCAAAGGTGCTCGTTGTGGCGCGCATCACGCGCGGTGATAGGGGTGGCCGGCCAGAATGGTGGCGGCCCGATAAAGCTGTTCCAGAAGCATGACGCGGACCATTTGGTGCGGCCAGGTCGCAGAGCCGAACGCGATCGCGAGCTTGGCCTTACGGCGCAATTCGGGCGAAAGTCCGTCCGCCCCTCCGATCACGAAGATAGTATGTCCGGCGCCTTCGTCGCGCCAGCGGCCGAGATGCCGTGCGAATACGGTGGAATCCAGATTCTGGCCGCGCTCGTCCAGCGCCACCAGGATCGACTTTTCCGGAATATGGACGGAGATCGCCGCGGCCTCCTCGCTCATCCGCGTCGCGGTGTCTCGCGCGCGGCTTTCGGGGATCTCGTGGACCAGGAGCTCGCGGAATCCGAGCTTGCGGCCGGCCTCGTCGAACCGCTCGAAATAGCGGTCGGCAAGCTCCCGTTCGGGGCCTTGCTTCAGCCGGCCCACCGCAATGACAGCAACACGCATGATATCTTCAGGGGCTGATATCTTCAGGGTCGCGTTTTCAAGATCGCGCGCAATAAGCGCGCGCACGACGCTAGCATGCGCGTCAGCCGATTCGAAATCGGCCCGATGAGCCTAGATCGCCTTCGCCGCCCCTGGGCCCTGCGTGTACAATCGCTCGAGATTGTAGAACTCGCGGACCTCGGGTCGGAACACGTGCACGATCACGTCGCCGGAATCGATCAACACCCAGTCGCAATTGGGCAAGCCCTCGACGTGGATGTTCTTGATGCCGTTTTCCTTGAGGCCCTTGGCGACGTTTTCCGCGATCGCGCCGACGTGCCGGTTCACCCGGCCGGTGGTGACGATCATGTAGTCGGAGTACGCCGATTTGCCGCGAAGGTCGATGGTGACCGTCTCTTCCGCCTTCATGTCGTCGAGGCGGGAGAGGATCAGGCTCAGCGTCTTGTCGGCGTCGGGTTGCGCCTTCAAGGCCGCAGCTTTGGTCGATGTTTTACGCGCCGGCTTGGCAACCTTGGGTAAAACAGACTCTGTCTTGGACAATACAGATGTGGTCAGGGACCATTCCTTTCACTGTATCGCGAACGCCGAATCCGACGCTCACTGGTTACACTACATCATGTGGGGTTAAGGGTTTCAATATGCCAGAGAGCCCGAAGTCCACACCACTTCGGCATACTCTGACTCACTTCGTACCTTTCCAGCTCCCGTCCGGGTTCCGCAGGCCCGTCGAGGAGAGATTCAGCTTCAATCCGGTCAAAAACACCCAGGACGGCGGCCTCCGGTCCGCCAGCAGTGCCGCTTTTTCCTCGGGAAGGCGGTAGCGCGATAATGCCTGTCCCGCGGGGGAGGCGAGGGCGCGAAAACTCTGCGGCGGGCGATCGATGATGGCCATCGGCACCTGGGCGGCGATGCGCCGCCAGTCCTGCCAACGGTGGAATTGAGCGAGGTTGTCGGCGCCCATGATCCAGACAAAGCGCAAGCCAGGGAAGCGGCGGCGCAAGATGTTGATCGTGTCGATAGTATAGCGGGTACGAATGACGGATTCGAGACAGCTGACCTCGATGCGCGGATCATCAGCGACCTCGCGCGCCGCCTGCATGCGCGCGCCGAGCTCATGCAGCGCGCCGTTCTCCTTGAGCGGGTTGCCAGGCGTCACCAGCCACCAGACGCGATCGAGTTGCAATCGCTTCAGCGCGAACTGGCTAATGGCGCGATGGGCCTGGTGCGGCGGATTGAACGAGCCGCCGAGCAGGCCGATGCGCATGCCCTCCGTGGTGGGCGGGACCGCTTGCGCCGGGAAACGCGGCACGACGAAATTGTTGCTCAATGCCCGCCCCGCGACGTTGCTTACGGCCGCGTCTGCCCGGTGCCGCGAACGCGATATTTGAAGCTCGTCAGCTGCTCGGCGCCGACAGGGCCGCGAGCGTGGAAGCGGCCGGTGGCGATGCCGATCTCGGCGCCGAACCCGAACTCGCCGCCATCGGCGAACTGCGTCGAGGCGTTGTGCAGCACGATCGCGGAATCGACCTCGTTCAGGAATTTGTTCGCAGCCGCCCCATCCGCGCTCACGATCGCATCGGTGTGATGCGAACCGTGGTTCTGGATGTGCGCGATCGCGCCGTCGACGCCGTCCACCACCTTCGCCGCGATGATCGCGTCGAGATATTCGGTGTCCCAATCATCTTCGCTCGCAGGTTTTACGCGCGCATCCGTCCTTTGCACTGTTTCATCCCCGCGCACCTCGCAGCCCGCCTCGATCAGCATCTCGACCAGCGGCTTCAGGTTTTTGCCGGCAGCAGCGCGATCGACCAGCAGCGTCTCGGCCGCGCCGCAGACGCCGGTGCGGCGCATTTTTGCGTTCAGCACGATCGACTTCGCCATGGCAAGGTCGGCGCTGGCATCGACATAGACGTGATTGACGCCTTCGAGATGCGCAAACACCGGCACGCGCGCTTCCTGCTCGACGCGTGCAACGAGGCTTTTTCCCCCGCGGGGCACGATCACGTCGACGGCGCCGTTCAACCCCGACAGCATCATGCCGACCGCCGCGCGGTCGCGCGTCGGCACCAGCGTGATCGCGGCTTCAGGCAGGCCCGCTTCGCGCAGGCCTTGCACCAGGCAGTCATGGATCGCGCGGCACGACCGGAAACTGTCGGAGCCGCCGCGCAGGACCACGGCATTGCCGGATTTCAGGCACAGTACGCCGGCGTCCGCCGCGACGTTGGGCCTGCTCTCGAAAATCACTCCGACGACGCCGAGCGGCACGCGCACCCGCTCGATCGTGATGCCATTCGGCCGCTGCCAGCTCTCGGTGACGATGCCGATCGGATCGGCGATGCCGCGCACGATGCCGACGCCTTCGGCCATCGCCTCGACCCGCGACGGCGTCAGCGTCAGGCGGTCGATGAAGGAGGAGGTGGCGTTACTGGAGGCGCGGGCCTCGGCGACGTCCTCGGCATTG
>NZ_JALBGZ010000660.1:0-3482 GCF_023006515.1 Bradyrhizobium sp. PRIMUS42 | reverse complement strand
GGTGCGGAGGTCTTCGCGCGGCAGCGCCACCTTGATCAGCCGTTCGATGTCGCGGAGGTAGCTGAGTTCCTCGCCGCCTGCGACCAGCGAGATCGCCGTGCCTTCGGCGCCGGCGCGCGCGGTGCGGCCGATGCGATGGACGTAGGTTTCCGGCACGTTGGGCAGGTCGAAATTGATGACGTGGCTGATGCCGTCGACGTCGATGCCGCGGGCGGCGATGTCGGTGGCGACCAGGGTGCGGATCTCGCCCGAGCGGAACTGGGCGAGCGTGCGCTCGCGATGGTTCTGCGACTTGTTGCCGTGGATGGCGCTGGCGGGGATGCCGGCCTTCTCGAGCGACTTCACGACCTTGTCGGCGCCGTGCTTGGTGCGGGTGAAGACCAGTGCACGGTTGACCGGCTCGTCCTTCAGAAGCTTGGTCAGGAAGGCGGGCTTGGCCGAGAAATCGACCTGGACGATGCGCTGGTTGATCCGCTCGGCGGTCGAGGAGACCGGGGTCACCGCGACGCGGGCGGGGTCACGCAGCATGGCGTCGGCGAGCTCGGCGATGTCCTTCGGCATGGTGGCCGAGAAGAACAGCGTCTGCCGCTTGATCGGGAGTTTCGCGACGATTTTGCGGATGTCGTTGATGAAGCCCATGTCGAGCATGCGGTCGGCTTCGTCGAGCACGAGGAACTCGACGCTGCCAAGCTTCAGGCCATTGCTCTGCACGAGATCGAGCAGGCGGCCCGGGGTGGCGACCAGCACGTCGACGCCCTGCATCAGTGCACGGACCTGGCGGCCCATCGGCACGCCGCCGATGGCGAGCGTCGAGGACAGGCGGATATGGCGGCCATAGGCGTTGAAGCTATCAAGGATCTGGCCTGACAGCTCGCGGGTGGGCGACAGCACCAACACCCGGCAGGTCTTGGGCTGCGGTTTGATGCGGTTCTCGAGCAGGCGGTGGAGGATCGGCAGCGCGAAGGACGCGGTCTTGCCGGTTCCGGTCTGGGCGATGCCGACGACGTCGCGCCCGGTCAGCGCGATCGGAACAGTCTGGGCCTGGATGGGGGTGGGAGTGACGTAGTTCTCTTCGGCGAGAGCACGCGCGATCGGTTCGGCGAGGCCGAAATCCTGAAACGAAGTCAAAAGATGGGTTCTTTCCATGTCAAAAGCGGGCGCCCGGCGCATTCAGCGCGGCGCGCGCAAAAGGGTGTCGAGAAGACACCTGCGTGTTTAGGGTGTCGGATGGCTTGTGAGATATGGGGCAAGCCAGAGGCCCGTAGGGGCTTAAGAACACGCGGCTCGCAACGACCCCTTGATTCGCAAGAGGTCTCGGCCGTTCATATGGAACATTTAGGGGACCCTTTCAAGGCTGGCTCGGCTGAAATGGCGATTGCGGTGCAGAAATAGTTATGCCGGAAATTTAGCCAGAGTGACCAATTTGCCTAAAAAATAACCCGCCTGCCGCTTTGGCATACATTTGAATTGCTCAAGTTTTGAGCTGTTTCTTGGTGGCGAAACTTTGATTTCTGGCAATTACTCCAGCGAAACCAAGTGGTTGGTGGGTGCTCAGTCCATGGCACGGTTCTTGCGAATCCGTTAATCGCAGGCGGCCGTAGGGGCCGTTTCGCAGCGTTTTTCACGTCTGCGTCAGGGAGATGAGACACTCATGCTTAGCAAATCCATTCACGATATAGCGGCGTCATTTAGCCGCCGTGGCGTTCTCGCTGCGACCGCCGGCCTGATGCTCGGTCTGGCGCCATTGACCGGCGCGAAAGCCGCCGACGACACCATCAAGGTCGGCGTGCTGCACTCCCTTTCCGGCACCATGGCCATCAGCGAAACCACGCTGAAGGATACCATCCTCTTCCTGATCGACCAGCAGAACAAGAAGGGCGGCGTGAACGGCAAGAAGCTCGAGGCCGTCGTGGTCGATCCCGCCTCGAACTGGCCGCTGTTCGCCGAGAAGGCGCGCGAGCTGATCACCAAGGACAAGGTCTCGGTCGTATTCGGCTGCTGGACCTCGGTGTCGCGCAAGTCGGTGCTCCCGGTGTTCAAGGAGCTGAACAGCATCCTGTTCTACCCCGTGCAGTACGAGGGAGAGGAAAGCGAGCGCAACGTGTTCTACACGGGTGCGGCGCCGAACCAGCAGGCGATCCCCGCCGTCGACTACCTGATGAAGGAAGAGAAGGTGAAGCGCTGGGTGCTCGCAGGCACCGACTACGTCTATCCGCGCACCACCAACAAGATCCTGGAAGCCTACCTGAAGTCCAAGGGTGTCGCCCAGGAAGACATCATGATCAACTACACGCCGTTCGGTCACTCCGACTGGCAGACGATCGTGGCCGACATCAAGAAGTTCGGCTCGGCCGGCAAGAAGACCGCGGTGGTCTCGACCATCAATGGCGACGCCAACGTTCCCTTCTACAAGGAACTCGGCAACCAGGGCATCAAGGCGAAGGACATCCCGGTCGTCGCGTTCTCGGTGGGTGAGGAAGAGCTCGCCGGCATCGACACCAAGCCGCTGGTCGGCCATCTCGCCGCCTGGAACTACTTCGAGTCGATCAAGACCAAGGACGGCTCGAACGAGAAGTTCATCAAGGACTGGCAGGCCTACACCAAGAATCCGAAGCGCGTGACCAACGATCCGATGGAAGCGCATGTGATCGGCTTCAACATGTGGGTGAAGGCCGTCGAGAAGGTGAAGTCGACCGATCCGGACAAGGTGATCGACGCGCTTCCCGGCATCGAAGCGCCGAACCTGACCGGCGGCGTGTCGAAGATGCTGCCGAACCACCACATCACCAAGCCGGTGTTCATCGGCGAGATCAAGGGCAACGGCCAATTCGACGTAGTCTGGAAGACCCCGGGCCTCGTCGCGGGCGACGCCTGGTCGAAGGAGCTCGACGGCTCCAAGGACCTGATCGGCGACTGGGTCGGCAAGAAGTGCGGCAACTTCAACACCAAGACCAACAAGTGCCTCGGTTCGGGCTCCTGATCCGGATCTGACACTCCATTGCACGAACGGAGAAGGCGGCGATCCCGCCGCCTTCTCCACTCATTTCCGCCGGGGTCATTCACAGTGCCAGCCTATTTGTCCGCGCGCCTCTGCTCGCTTGCGCTCACGTTGTTGCTGATTGCGTTCGCGCTGCCGGCCTTCGCCGGTCCGTTCGAGGATGGGGTCGCCAAATTCGCCAATGACGATTTCTCCGACACGGAAGAGGCGATCGGCGTGGTCGCGGGCAGCGGCAATCCGCTGGCTTTTCCCATCATCAGTGCGCTCCAGGACGGCCGCCTCATGGCCGACCCCGACAGCAAGAAGGTTTACGTCACCGGCACCGACGGCAAGTCGATCGATGCCGCGACCGGTCAGGCGGTGGCCAGCGTTCCCGTCATCGCGAGCGTAGCGATCCAGAATCTTTCCGCGGAGGCAGTCTGGATTGCTTCGTTGCGCTCGCAATGACGGAGTTCGTGGGTTCGTGCGACACAACAGCTTCGTA
>NZ_JALBGZ010000065.1:0-15607 GCF_023006515.1 Bradyrhizobium sp. PRIMUS42 | reverse complement strand
CGCGCGTCACCACCACGGCGTGAACGCGCTCGCCCAGCACCGGGCAGGCCTTGGCGATGATCGCGCTCTCGACCACGGCGGGGTGGCTGGCCAACACGGATTCCACCTCGGCCGAATAGATTTTCAGGCCGCCGCGATTGATCATGTCCTTCTGCCGGTCGAACACGCGGACGAACCCTTCCGCATCGACCGAGCCGAGATCACCGGAGTGCCAGAAGCCGGCGGTAAAGCTCTCGGCGGTCGCCTTCGGATTATTCCAATAGCCCTTGATGACGGAGGCGCTCTGGATCCAGAGCTCACCGATCTCGCCGCGAGGCAGCTCGTGCCCGTCCGGATCCACCGCCACGATGCGCGCGCCAGGGCACGGCAGGCCGACGCTGTCGATATGGCTCTCGGTCAGCTCGCCCGGCATGATCGTCGAGGGTGACGTCGTCTCGGTCGCGCCATAGCAGTTCATCAGCTTCAGGCCGGGGATCTTCGCCTTGAGCTTCTCGATGGTCGCGACCGGCATCGGCGCGCCGCCAAAACCGCCGACGCGCCAGCTCGACAGATCGTAGCTGTCGAAGTCAGGCTGAAGCAGACAGAGATTGTACATCGCCGGCACCATCACCGTGTAGGTGACGCGCTCGCGCGCGGCGAGCTTGAGGTAATCGGCCGCCTTGAACTCGGGCATGATGATCAGCGCGCCAAAGCTGCGGATCATGGTCGTGATGTTGGCGACGACACCGGTGACATGGCCGAGCGGCACGGCCGCGATCGAGCGGTCGGCCGCCGTCAATTGCAGGCAGGACACGAACACCATCGAGGAATGGACGATGTTGCAATGGGCGAGCATCGCGCCCTTCGGCTTGCCTGTTGTCCCCGAGGTGTAGAGGATCATCGCGGTATCCTCTTCGCTCACCTCGACCGGCGCCAAGGCTGGCGGGTTGTCGGCGAGCGCGGCGAAACGCGAGCGAGCCGGATCGTCGTCGATCGCGATGCGGTGGACCAGCTCGGGCACGTCCTGCGTACCGGGCAGCCGCTCGGCCAGCGCAGCTTCGTGGATCAGGATCCTGGCGCCGCAATCGGCGAGGACATAGGCGATTTCCGGCTTCTGCTGGCGCGTGCTGAGCAGCACGGTCACCAGCCCCTCATGCGCGGCGGCGAACAGGAGCAGCGGAAATTCGATGCGGTTGCCGAGCAGGATGGCGACACGATCGCCCCGCCGTAATCCCAGCTTGCGAAACCCCGCCGCGATCCGCCTCGCCTGCTCCACCACCTGCCGCCAGCTCAGCCGGACATCGCCTGCGATCAACGCCTCGCCATCGCCGTTGTGGGCGCAGGCGTCCGCAATCATCGCCCACAGGTTCGCCGGCCGGTCGCAAAAGGCCGGCACCATCCGATCGCCAAAGCGCGCCTCGAGCCGCATCGGCGGAATCTGAGATTGCGACCAGTCCATCGGAACGTCCTCGGCTTGTCGTTTTGTCACCTTCCGCGCACGGATAGCCGGATCACGTCTTGTGCTGACCGGCTAAACGCCGATGACGGGAACGCCGATCACGACCGGATGGAACGCGAAGGCCAGCGCGAGATAGGCGACGACGCCGACCGCGACCGCGATCAGATCGTTGCTGACGCCGCCGACTGGAATCGGCGGGCCGCCGGCGTCGGTGCGATGCTTCAGCGAGATGCGATCATACACCGCCCAGCCCAGGAACGAGCCGAACAGGATGATTGAGCCGAGATCGCCATTGGCGAGCAGATGCGCCGCCGCCCACAGCTTGATGCCGGCCAACATCGGATGTTTCAGCGTCGCATAGATGCGGCCGCGCAAATAAGAGGCGACCACCAGGATGACCGCGGGCAGCATCAGCGCGAACGTGATGTGCTTCATCGCCTTCGGCGGATACCAGACATCGATCCAGCCGGAGCTGCGGTAATGGGCGAAGCCCCAGATGATCAGCGCGAGCCCCGCGAACGAGACCAGGGTGTAGAGGATCTTGTAGGTCCCCTCGCCCAGCCTCGCGATGGCCTGCGCGCGCGCCTCACGCTTCGTCGTGAAAGTATGGGCCGCGAAGAACAGCACCAGCCCCAGGATCATCACCACCAGACCCATGACATCCCCTTGCGTCAGACCGTACTCCATCAGCTATCATCTTCACCCCGCGAAACGCAATGCATCAGTCCTTCTCGGCCAGCTTTCCGCTTCGCGCTTCGATCCAGTCTCGTCCCATCGAGATGCTCAACTTCACCAGAGGCGCGGCAATTGTGGAGAAGAGCAGCTTGATCAGATACTGGCCAATGATTGTCGGCATGACGACGCCGGTACCGTAGAACGCGATCGACACAAATATGACGGTGTCCAGCAGCTGAGCCAACATCAGGCTGAGCCATGCCGACAGCACCACCGACCTCTTGCCGAACGCCGTCTGGCGCAATCGGAGGAAGAACGACAGGTCGAAGTGCTGGCTCACCATGTAGGCGATCCAGCCTCCGATCCAGATTCGAACGGACGAGCTGACGACCGTTTCGAAATCCTGCTGGTGGTGCCAGCCTGGAGCTGGCGGGAGATAGGCGGCAAACTCGAAATAGACGGCAGACAAGGCCATGCTGAGCAAGCCCAGATTGATCACCCGCCTGGAATACTCCCTGCCGAACAGCTCAGCGATCGTGTCGACAATGATGAATGTCAGCAGATAGCTGAAGACCGTCGCACTGGCGTCCAGGCCAAAAGGCAGCGCGAACAGTTTCGAGCCGGCGACCGTGCTGGTGATCAGCAGCGACGAATGGAGTGTGAGCAGAAAGAGGAAATAACTGGTCCTGGCGTCCATCGACTCATGGCCCCGGGCAATCTGGCGTTGAAAGGTCAAAGCTACGGGCCCGGACCCCGAAAGACAACTTCTTGTTGAATTCGGCGTCCGGCGGAATATGATCTCGACATTGCAGATAGATCGGACGGTTTATTATGGCCGACAAAATCAGTTTTGATCCGAGAATACTGGATTTTCTTCGAGCCTCCCATGGCCGTTCGCAGGAGGCGATCATCGTCGAATTCCTGCAAACCGCAATCGCGATCAGCCCGGCGGCCGATGCGGGATCAGTCCTGATCGACCACCCCAAAATGGAGAGGCTGGTCCTCTTCAACGAGGACGACTTCCTGTTCGACAAGGAATTGCTGGATCCTCAAGCGCGGGCCCGCTTCCCACCGACGTTGGGCTACCGCGGCACCATCGCCGGCAATTGCTTCCGCACGGGCACGCCGACCGTCTTTTCACGCGCGCAAGGCGGCGAGTTCTACGGCGACAGCCCCATCCAGAACATGGTCTGCTTTCCGATCAAACTAGGAAAAGGCCGCGAACCGTTTGGGGTCGCTTGCTTCCATAACAATATCCAGGAAAAGGTGTTCTCCTCGGAGGATATGCGCGTTCTGGAAGCCTATACCGACATTCTTGCGCTGGCCCTGCATACGCCGCACCCGGAGCTCCAGCTCGATCGTAACGTCTTCATCGTGCATGGACGGGACGAACGGAGTCGGCAGAAACTGGAATCGATCTTGCGTGACAACAGGGTCAATCCGAAGGTGCTGCTGCGAGAAGACAAGAATGCAGCGACGATCCTGTCGGCGCTGGAGGAACTGATCCGAACGTGCAAGGCAGGCTTCATCCTTGCCACGCCCGACGACGTGGGACGCTTGGGAAAAGCCAACGATGAACTCACGGCGCGCGCGCGCGAGAATGTCATCTTCGAGATGGGGCTACTCTTTGCGAAATTCCGCGCGTTCGACCGAGTGGCCATCCTGCTGAAGAAACCACTGAAGCTGCCATCGGATCTCCACGGGGTCACCTATGAGGAGTTCGATCAGATCGAAGACATCGAAGCCACGATCGTGCGCAAGCTAAGCAACTGGAAATTGCTGAACTGAGAAGGCACCTCTCACGGCGATCGAACCGCTCGGGCTGAACGCGAGAGCGGGTCAGTTCGGGGATTGCCGGTTGTCGACATAGCGGATCGCGATTGGCCGGCCCGCCAGCGCGCCGGCAAGGCCGCTGGTGAACTTCAGCGGCAGACATGCGTTCAACGACGCGTTGATGGCGTCGAGATAGCTCGTGCGGATCTCGGAGGGCACGCCCGCGGTCGCGTATGTGAGGCGCGGCGGGCCGATCAGGCCACCCGCCTTGTTGAAGCTGAAGCGCACCGACATCTGCATGCCCGCGCGAGCCTTGTCAGATGGCGGCGACCAGCAGCTGCGCAGCTCGGCGAAGAGATCGCCGATCGTGTCGAGATCGTGACCTGGCTTGCGGTATTTGGCGCGGTCGGCATCGGGCGGCACGCTCTCGATCGTAAGCTGGAGGTTTTGGCCGTAGGGATAGTCGATCTCGGGAATGCAGGGGCCGGGCTCGAGCGGACTGCAATAGGACGGCGTGCAGGGCCGGCCGTCGAGCACGCTGCACGGCTCGTGCGAGAATGGGATCGGATTGATCTGGCGGGATCGCGTGTCGGCGGCAACCGTCGAAATCGCCAGCAGGAGGAAAACAAGGATGCCGCGCCACATGATGCGAGCCCGCAATGCCACCGAGGGAAAGGTGGCATTGTTGGTGAACGCGTCAAGCCCGCACGCGTTCACATGCTCGCGCTCGACCAGTCCGAGCGCGCCCTACCCCTTCTTCTTGACGTCCTTGACGTTGGTGAACTCGATGCCCTCGGCGCGCTCCTTGGTGTAGCCGAGATAGAACTCGTTCCTCGCCAGATACACGGGATCGCCGTCGACGTCGTCGGCGATGCTGGACGTGTTGGCTGCGAGGAAGGTATCGAGCTTCTTGCGGTCCTCCGAGGAGACCCAGCGCGCCAGCTGGAATTCGCTGACCTCGAACTCGACCGGCAGCGAATATTCCGCCTCCAGCCGCGCCTTCAGCACGTCGAGCTGCAGCGCGCCGACCACCCCGACCAGCGCCGGCGCACCGTCGCGCGGACGGAACACCTGCACCACACCCTCCTCCGACATCTGCTGCAGCGCTTCCTTCAGCTTCTTCGCCTTCATCGCGTCGGTGAGGCGCACGCGGCGGACGATTTCCGGCGCGAAGCTCGGCACGCCGACGAAGTTGAAATCCTCGCCCTCGGTCAGCGTGTCGCCGATGCGCAGCGTGCCGTGATTGGGAATGCCGACGACGTCGCCGGCAAAGGCCTCGTCCGCGACCGAGCGGTCCTGCGCGAAGAAGAATTGCGGGCTCGACAGCGGCATGCTCTTGCCGGTGCGCACGAGCTTGGCCTTCATGCCGCGGCTGAGCTTGCCCGAGCAGAGGCGCGCGAAGGCGATGCGGTCGCGATGGTTCGGATCCATGTTCGCCTGGATCTTGAACACGAAGGCGCTCATGCGCGGATCGGTCGCCTCGACCTTGCGCTGGTCGCTGTCCTGCGCGCGCGGCTCGGGCGCGAACTTGCCGAGTCCTTCCAGGAGGTCGCCGACGCCGAAATTGCGCAGCGCGCTGCCGAAATAGACCGGCGTCAGATGGCCTTCGCGGAACGCGTCGAGCTCGAACGGTTTTGACGCCTCGGTGACGAGTTCGAGCTCGTCCTTGACCGCGGATGCGTCGAGATTGGCGTTGAGCTTGGCAAGCTCCGCGATCTCGATCTGCTGCGCCGCGCCGGTCTTGGCGCCGCCGCCTTCGAGCAGACGCACGCCGCCATTGATGACGTCATAGGTGCCGAGAAAGTCGCGGCCGCGGCCGACCGGCCAGGTCATCGGCGTGGTGTCGAGCGCCAGCGTCTTCTCGATCTCGTCGAGCAGCTCGAACACGTCCCGGCTTTCGCGGTCCATCTTGTTGATGAAGGTGATGATCGGAATATCCCGAAGACGACACACCTCGAACAGCTTTCGGGTGCGCGCTTCGATACCCTTGGCGGCGTCGATCACCATCACGGCGGAATCGACCGCCGTGAGCGTGCGATAGGTGTCTTCCGAAAAGTCCTCGTGGCCCGGCGTGTCCAAGAGATTGAACACGAGCCCCTCGAACTCGAAGGTCATCACCGAGGTCACGACCGAGATACCGCGCTCGCGCTCGATCTTCATCCAGTCCGACCGCGTGTTGCGCCGCTCGCCCTTGGCCTTGACCTGGCCGGCGAGATTGATGGCGCCGCCGAACAGCAGCAGCTTCTCGGTCAGCGTGGTCTTGCCGGCGTCCGGATGCGAGATGATCGCAAAGGTGCGCCGCCGCGCCACTTCAGCGGCAAGCGGGGAACGGGCCGGCGATTCGGCGGTGGTGGTGGCGATGTCGGACATGGCGGGAGCGTGTGGCAGGGAAACTGGGCCTGATCAAGCCTCATTTGGTCATTGCGGAGCCCCCCGGCCAGCCCCATATGGGCCGTGGGAGGGACGGCCCTCCTGCTCATCAGCCTATAGCCGCGGGGACGACCCTGCCTTGAACGGAGGGTCGTCATGGCCTGGAGCATCCTGTTCGTCGCCGGTCTTCTCGAGATTATCTGGGCGATCGGCCTGAAATATACCGAAGGCTTTACCAGGCTTGTTCCGTCCGTCGTCACGCTCGCGGCCATGGCCGGCAGCGTCATCCTGCTCGGACTTGCTCTCAAGTCGCTCCCCGTCGGAACCGCCTATGCTGTCTGGACCGGCATTGGCGCCGTCGGCACCGCGACGCTGGGCATCGTCCTGCTCGGCGAACCGGTCACGGCCCTCCGCCTTGCCAGCATCGCCCTGATCGTCGCCGGGATTGTCGGGCTGAAGCTCGTTACTTGACGAAGATCTTGACCGCCCACCAGGTCAGCGCCGCGACGATGGCCGAGGCGGGGATCGTGATCACCCAGGCGTAGACGATCGAGCTTGCGACGTTCCAGCGGACCGCCGAGACGCGGCGGGCGGCGCCGACGCCGACGATGGCACCGGTGATGGTGTGGGTGGTCGAGACGGGAACCCCGAGATAGGTCGCCATGAACAGGGTCGCGGCGCCTCCGGTCTCGGCGCAAAAGCCCTGCATCGGCGTCAATTTCGTGATGCGCAGGCCCATAGTGCGGACGATGCGCCAGCCACCCATCAGCGTGCCCAGCGCCATCGCCGCCTGGCAGGAGAGCACCACCCAGAACGGCACCGAGAACTCGCTGCCGAGATGGCCCTGCGAGTACAGCAGCACCGCGATGATGCCCATGGTCTTCTGCGCGTCGTTGCCGCCATGGCCGAGCGAATAGAGCGAGGCGGAGGCAAATTGCAGAATACGGAAGGCGCGGTCGACCGCGAATGGCGTCGAGCGCACCGAGGCCCAGGACACGATCGCCACCAGCACCATCGCGAGCAAAAAGCCGATCAGCGGCGACAGCACGATCGCCAGCACCGTCTTGGTCAATCCGCTCCACACCGCGGCAGAAATCCCCGCCTTGGCCATGCCGCCGCCGACGAGCCCGCCGATCAGCGCGTGCGACGATGAGGACGGGATGCCGAGCGCCCAGGTCACGAGGTTCCAGACGATGGCGCCGACCAGCGCCGCGAAGATCACCTGGGCATCGACGATCGCGGGATCGATGATGCCGGTGCCGATGGTCTGGGCGACGTGCAGCCCGAACACCATGAAGGCGACGAAATTGAAGAACGCGGCCCAGATGACCGCGAATTGCGGCCGCAGCACGCGGGTCGAGACGATGGTCGCGATCGAATTGGCGGCGTCATGCAGGCCGTTCAGGAAGTCGAACAGCAGCGCGACGGCGATCAAGCCGACCAAGACGGGAAGACCTAACGCGGCATCCACAGCGCGGCCCCTGTCCTAGACTTGCTCGATGACGATGCTGTTGATCTCGTTCGCAACGTCGTCGAAGCGATCGGCCACCTTCTCGAGGTGGTCGTAGATCTCGACGCCGACGATGAAGTCCATCGCACTGCCGTCGCGATGCTTGAGAAACAGCTCCTTCAGCCCGATGTCGTGGAGATCGTCGACGCGGCCCTCCAGCTTGCCAAGCTCTTCGGTGATGGCGGTCAGCATGGCCACATTCGGGCCGATCGATTGCATCAGCGGCAGCGCACGGCCGACCAGATTGGCGCATTCGATCAGAAGCCCGCCGATCTCGCGCATCGGCGGCTCGAAGGTACGGACCTCGAACAGCATCACGGCCTTGGCGGTCTGCTGCATCTGGTCGATGGCGTCGTCCAGCGACGTGATCAGGTTCTTGATGTCGCCGCGATCGAACGGGGTGATGAAGGTGCGGCGCACCGCCGTCAGCACCTCACGGGTGATGTTGTCGGCGTCGTTCTCGAACTGGTTGACGCGCTGACAATAGACCGGCGTCTCCTCGCCCCCGTTGAGCATGCCCTGGAGCGCGATCGAACCCTGGATCACCGTCTGGGCATGCCGGTCGAACAGGTCGAAGAACCGTTCTTCCTTTGGCAGGAAAGCACGAAACCATCGCATCATGGGGATAGGCTACCGGTTGGAAATGGCCCGGCCCGAGGGGCCGTCATGAACCTGTCATAGACCATTTTCGATCCGCGTGCGTGTCATCTCACGCCCGCGGAGCCGGATCATCCACCGGATTATCGCACCATTGGAATTGGTGCGATATCAATCACTTAAAGGGATCGCCGGAAGTAATGCGCGATTTCACCAATGACGCCGCGGCGGAAGGTGAGCACGCAGACCACGAAGATCGAGCCCTGGATCACCGTCACCCACTGGCCGAAACCGGCGAGATATTGCTGCATGGCGATGATCACGAAGGCGCCGACCACGGGGCCGAAGACGGTGCCGAGGCCACCGACCAGCGTCATCAGCACGACTTCGCCTGACATCGACCAATGGACGTCGGTGAGCGAGGCGTTCTGCGCCACGAATACCTTCAGCGCACCGGCAAAACCGGCCAGCGTTCCCGACAGCACGAAGGCGAGGAACTTGTACTGATCGGTCCGGTAGCCGAGCGAGATCGCCCGCGGCTCGTTCTCGCGGATCGCCTTCAGCACCTCGCCAAACGGCGAGTTGATGATGCGGAAGATCAGCAGGAAGCCGGCGAGGAACCCGACCAGCACGACGTAATAGAGCACCGTCGGCTTGGACAGATCCAAGATGCCGAACATATGTCCCTGCGGGATGCCCTGGATGCCGTCCTCACCATGGGTAAACGGGGCCTGGAGGTAGATGAAGTACAGCAGCTGCGACAGTGCCAGCGTGATCATCGAGAAATAGATGCCCTGGCGACGGATCGAGATAAAGCCGGTGATGATCGAGAGCACGAAAGCCGCGGCGATGCCGACGAGGATGCCGAGTTCGGGCGGCAACGCCCACACCTTCAGCGCATGCGCGCTGCAATAGCCGGCGGTCCCCAGGAACATCGCATGGCCGAATGACAACAGGCCGCCATAGCCGATCAGCAGATTGAAGGCGCAGGCGAGCAGCGCGAAGCACAGCGCCTGCATCACGAAGAACGGGTAGACTCCCGTGAATGGCACCGACGCCAGCAGCAGCGCCATCAGTGTGAACGCGATCAGCTCGTCGCGCATGGCGCGAGGGGTCGCCCGCAGCGTGTCGTCCGTCAGGGTTGTCATATCAGGCCGCCCTTCCCGTCAATCCCGTTGGCTTCACCAAGAGTACCAGCACCATCAACACGAACACGACGGTGTTGGAGGCCTCGGGGTAGAAATACTTGGTCAGACCCTCGATCACGCCGAGCGCGAAGCCGGTGATGATGGAGCCCATGATCGATCCCATGCCGCCGATCACGACCACCGCGAACACGACGATGATGAGATCCGCGCCCATCAGCGGCCGCACCTGGTTGATCGGCGCCGAGAGCACGCCCGCGAGCGCCGCAAGGCCGACGCCGAGGCCGTAAGTGAGCGTGATCATGCGCGGCACGTTGATGCCGAAGGCGCGCACCAGCGTCGGATTTTCGGTGGCGGCACGCAGGTAAGCGCCGAGCTGCGTCTTCTCGATCAGGAACCAGGTCGCGAGACACACCACCAGCGAGAACACGACCACCCAGCCGCGATAGACGGGTAAGAACATGAAGCCGAGGTTCATGCCGCCCTTGAGCTGGTCCGGAATGGCGTAAGGCAGGCCGGACGAGCCGAAATAGTTCTGGAACACGCCCTGCACGATCAGCGCGATGCCGAAGGTCAGGAGCAGGCCGTAGAGGTGATCGAGCCCGGTCAGCCATTGCAGCATGGTCCGTTCCAGGATCATGCCGAAGATGCCGACGATGATGGGCGCCAGCAACAGCGCCCACCAGTAGTTGATGCCGCCGAGGTTGAGGAGGAAATAGGCGACGAAGGCGCCCATCATGTAGACCGCGCCATGGGCGAAATTGATGATGTTGAGCATGCCGAAGATCACGGCAAGCCCGAGACTGAGCAGCGCGTAGAACGAGCCGTTGATCAGTCCCACCAGTAACTGTGCGTAGAGAGCCTGCATCGGGATTAGCTTCCGCCACCAAAATGAAAGCCCGCCAGCGGCACGACCGCGCGGCGGGCCACGAGAGTTACTTCTTCACCAGCGGACAGACGCTCTCGGAGAGCGGCCGGAACGCCTGGTCCGCGGGGACGGTGCCCACCAGCTTGTAGTAGTCCCACGGCCCCTTCGACTCCGAGGGCTTCTTGACCTCGAACAGGTAGGCCGGGTGAATCTTGCGGCCATCGACCCGGATACTGCCCTGGCCGAACAGCGGATCGTCGGTCGGCATCGACTTCATCTTCTCGACCGCCTTGGCGCCGTCATGCGGATTGCCGCCCATCGCCTCCAGCGCCTTGAAGTAATGGATCAGCCCCGAATAGACACCGGCCTGCACCATCGAAGGCATCGCCTTGTTCTTCATGCGCTCGGAAAAGCGCTTGGCGAAGGCGCGCGTTCCGTCGTTGAGATCCCAATAGAAGGTCTCGGTGAAATTGAGCCCTTGCGCCACGTTGAGTCCCAGCGAATGAACATCGGTGATGAACAAGAGCAGTCCGGCAAGCTTCTGCCCGCCGGCAACGATGCCGAACTCGGCGGCCTGCTTGATCGAATTGGTGGTATCGCCGCCGGCATTCGCAAGTCCGACGATCTTCGCCTTCGATGCCTGCGCCTGCAAAAGGAACGAGGAGAAGTCCGACGAATTGAGCGGGTGCTTGACGCTGCCGAGCACCTTGCCGCCGGCCTTTTGCACCACCGCCGTGGTGTCGCGCTCCAGGGCCGCGCCGAACGCATAGTCGGCCGTGAGGAAGTACCAGGTATCGCCGCCGGCCTTCACCAGCGCCTGACCGGTGCTGTTGGCCAGCATGTAGGTGTCATAGACCCAATGGATGGTATTCGGCGAACATTGGGCGTTCGTCAGATCCGAGGTCGCCGCACCTGTGTCGATCAGGATCGAATTCTTCTCCTTGACGACATTGTTGACCGCGAGTGCGACACCGGAGTTCAGCACGTCCATGAAGATGTCGACCTTGTCGACGTCGATCCATTGGCGCGCGATGGTGGTGGCGATATCGGGCTTGTTCTGATGGTCGGCCGAGATCAAGTCTATCTTCCAGCCCTTGGCGGCAAGCCCGGAATCCTCGATCGCCATCTGAGCGGCCAGCGTGGAGCCCGCACCACCGAGGTCGGAATAAAGACCGGAATTATCGGTCAGCACGCCGATCTTGACGGTCTTGTCCTGTGCCGACGCGCCGTTCGCGACGAATCCCAACGCCATGCCGAGAAGAAGTGCAGAAAAACGCTGTTTCATAATTCCCTCCGGGAAATCCACTATTGAATGCGTCGAGGCGTCAGACGCCGAGATAGGTATGCAGCTTGTCCATGTTCGCGGACAGTTCCGAATTCGCAAAACCGTCGATCACCTTGCCGTGCTCGACGATGTAATAGCGGTCGGCCACGGTCGATGCGAACCGGAAGTTTTGCTCGACCAGGAGGATCGTGAAACCCTCCTTCTTGAGCCGCGCAATGGTGTGGCCGATCTGCTGGATGATGACGGGCGCAAGGCCCTCGGTCGGCTCGTCCAGCATCAGGAAACTCGCGCCGGTCCGCAGGATGCGCGCGATCGCCAGCATCTGCTGTTCACCGCCCGACAGCTTGGTGCCCTGGCTGTTGAGCCGCTCCTTCAGGTTCGGGAACAGGTCGAAGATCTGATCGAGCGGCAGTCCGCCTTCACGAACCACCGGCGGCAGCATCAGATTCTCCCGCACGTCGAGACTGGAGAATATCCCCCGCTCTTCCGGGCAGAACGCGATGCCCATGCGCGCGATCTTGTCGGAGGTCGCGCGGATGATCTCCTGGTTGTTGAACTTCACCGAGCCGGCACGCTTGCCGATGATGCCCATGATCGACTTCAGCGTGGTCGTCTTGCCGGCGCCGTTGCGCCCGAGCAGGGTGACGACCTCGCCCGCATTCACGTCGAAATTGATCCCGTGCAGGATGTGGGACTCGCCGTACCAGGCTTCGAGGTTGCGGACCTGAAGGATGTTTCCGCCGGTCGCAGCCTTGGCCGGAGCCTCGGCAATCGCAGTGTCAGGCATGACCGGCTCCCAGATAGGCTTCCTTGACGCGCTCGTCCTTGGTGAGCTCGCTGTAATGGCCTTGCGCCAGCACCTGCCCGCGCGTCAGCACGGTGATGATGTCGGAGAGATTGGCCACGACGCTCAGATTATGCTCGACCATCAGGATGGTATACTTCGCGGAGATACGCTTGATCAGCGCCGCGATCTTGTCGATGTCCTCGTGGCCCATGCCGGCCATCGGCTCGTCCAGCAGCATCATCTCCGGGTCGAGCGCGAGCGTGGTTGCGATCTCCAGTGCACGCTTGCGCCCATAGGGCATCTCGACCGCAGGCGTGTTGGCAAACTCGTTGAGGCCGACATCGTTCAACAATTCGCGCGCGCGATCGTTGAAGCGGTTGAGCACCGACTTGGAGCGCCAGAAATCGAACGAAGAGCCGTGCTGGCGCTGAAGCGCGACACGGACGTTCTCCAGCGCGGTGAGATGCGGAAACACCGCAGAAATCTGGAACGAACGAACAAGCCCCAGGCGCGCCACGTCAGCCGGCGCCATCGCGGTGATGTCCTGCCCCTTGTAAAGGATTTTTCCGGCAGACGGCTTGAGGAACTTGGTCAGAAGATTGAAGCAGGTCGTTTTGCCGGCCCCGTTCGGGCCGATTAACGCATGAATGCTGCCACGGCGAACCTTGAGCGCAACGTCGCGGACGGCGAAGAAGCCCGCGAACTCCTTGGTCAAGCCTTCCGTTTCAAGAATAAACTCATCGGCCAAACAGATTTCCCCCTGCCCGCGCGGCGCGCGTGGCTATCCTTGTTGCTTCGGCTTTCCGGGAGGCCTTGGAGCCTATCCGGAACGCCGCCTCCGAGCGCGGAATATGCCGGAGGTGACGGGGGTTAGGCAAGGCGGAAAGCTGAGCAGATCAGGCCTCCGGCTGGGATACAAATGCTCCCTTAGTCGGAGACGTTTTGAAGTCGTGCCTGCCCGGCCTCCCGGTTCGCGAAAGCACCGGTCATCAAGCCGTCGTTAACGGTCTTTCGTCTGGCGCGCCAGTCTTCATAGAAAATTTTCCCGCAAGCTGGATCATGCGCGGGTTTTGACGTTCCGGGAATATTGTCTTGGATTTCGCAAGCGCCGCTCCTTCCGTCGTCAAGTCGATCAGACAACGTGATCTCCTGAACACGTGGCTGCGACTTTACGCGCGTCAGCAGATCGCGCCGGCGGTCTGGGAGTATCAGCCTGCGCGGCTCGAGGAAGAGCTGTCCGATCTCATCTATTACACGGTGGACGCTGCGACGCCGGCGCCGCGCCTCACCATCCAGAGCGAAAACACGCGCATCTCGCACGCCTATGGACATACCGGCAAGGGTGTTCTGCTCGACGATTATCTCGGGCCGCGACTCGCGCCGTTCGTGGTGCCGATCTATCACGAATGCGTGGCGCGCGGGCTGCCCGTCTACAGCGTTGCTGATGTCGAGGACATCTACGGGCGTATCGTCGCTTATGAACGGCTGCTGCTGCCTTTCCAGACTGACGGCACGGTCTGTCACGTCATCGCCTCGGTCAAGACCTTCTGCGAGGACGGCGGCTTCGAGATCAAGAATCTGATGCGCGGAAATGACGCGCCGCCGCGTCCGAAGCTGCGCGCGGTGATCGACCGCGAGCTGTTTCATCGGGCGCCTGGTCGCATCGCGACGGCCGAATTGGTCGAGTTCGCGGACCAGCCCGGCATCCCCACCGAGATCATCGAGCTGAACTAGCAGTCAGCCCTTCTTGCCGCCGACTTCCTTGGCATAGATGTCCGGCTTGAAGCCGACCAGCAGCTTGCCGCCGATTTCCAGCACCGGCCGCTTGATCATCGATGGTTGTGCCAGCATCAGCGCCAGCGCCTTCTTCTCGCTCAAACCTTCCTTGTCGGAATCGGGGAGTTTCTTGAACGTCGTCCCGGCGCGATTGAGCAGCGTCTCCCAACCGACCTTGTCGCTCCACTGCTTGAGCTTGTCCTTTTCCACACCCGCCGCCTTGTAGTCGTGAAACGCGTAAGGCACGCCATTTGTGTCGAGCCAGGCACGTGCCTTCTTCATGGTGTCGCAGTTCTTGATGCCGTAGATGATGTTGGGCAAGACGTTCCTCGCGCATGGCATATCGTGATGTCCGTGGCGTTGTACGAAACTCCGGTTCGCGCGACAATATTGCGAACGACGCCAGCTCACCCGAACGGACATCCCATGCACGTCACCCACGATCCCGCGGCCGCCGCCACGCCGACCATCGACTTCAACAGCTTCCTCGCGGTCGATATTCGCGTCGGGACCATCGTTGATGCCAAGCCGTTCCCCGAGGCGCGCAAGCCGGCCTTTCGGCTCTGGATCGACTTCGGACCCACAATCGGTGTGCGCAAGAGCTCGGCCCAGATCACGGAAAATCATCCGCTCGAGAAATTGGTGGGGCAACAGGTCGCAGCAGTCGTCAATTTCCCGCCGCGCCAGATCGGACCTGTTGTCTCGGAGGTGCTAACACTCGGTTTCCCCGATGCCGACGGCAAGGTCGTGCTGGTGCAGCCGAGCAAGCCAGTGCCGAACGGCGGACGGTTGTTCTAGTCGCGCGATCGAGGCCGGCGCGTCGCCTCGGTCGGGCATTCGCGAGGCCTCATCCTCCTCTTTCCCAGTCCGGCCGGCCCGGACTTGACCAAACTCATTTGCGGTAATAAAACTGACTGACTGATCGTTTTTTATTATAGACGGCTTGCCTTAAGCTCAATCGTCACCAACATAAAAATGATCATCCTGTCAGTTATTTAGGGACCGCCAAATGCCCAAGATCAGCGACAAGCAACGCGAAGGCCGGCGGCAGCAGATCCTCGAAGCGGCCCTCGCCTGCTTCTCCGACGACGGTTTTCACCAGACCGGCATGGCCGACATCGTAAAGCGGTCCGGACTGAGCCATGGCGCGGTCTATCTCTACTTCCAGAGCAAGGACGACCTGATCGAGGCGCTCGCCGACGACCGGCATCGCCGCGAAGCCGTGCTCAATTCGGTCGCGCAAGGATCCGGCGATCCGATCGAAGGACTTCACGCCCTGATCCGCGTCTACGCTCAATGGCTGACCGACCCCGCCGGCGAAGCGCGCCGCCGTGTCGGCATCCATGGCTGGGCCGAAGCCCTGCGCAACCGCCGCGTCCGCAC
>NZ_JALBGZ010000659.1:0-3483 GCF_023006515.1 Bradyrhizobium sp. PRIMUS42 | reverse complement strand
CTGGACGGGCCATGGCCGGTGGTGCTGCTGGCCGAGCTGCCGGGGCTGCCGCTGGACCGGGTGGTCCGCCTCTTCCGTGTCCCTGGCCGGGCCCTTGGGCGAACGCACTGACGCTCGCCGCCAGCATCGAGACACCAACCAAACCAGCCGTCAGGCAAACGCCACGCGGAAGCATGATCTCGGCTCCCAGCTCGTAATCGCCCACGACCTTCAACGCACAGACGGCGGAATCGTTCGTTGTCGGCCCCGGTCGGCGTTGCGATCTTCCGACGCAGGCCGCCTCAAGATAAATCCTGCGTCAGAGTGGTGGCGAGCCGCTCCAGCGCCCAATCGACCTGGTCGCTGGTGATCACCAGCGGCGGGGCGATGCGGATCGTGTGCTCATGGGTATCCTTGGCGAGGATGCCCTTGCCCTGAAGCGCCTCGCAGTAGCGGCGGGCGCGCCCGGCCTCGGGATGCAGCTCGACCGCCAGCATCAAGCCGCGCCCGCGCACTTCGCGGATCGTGTTGGCACGAATGTCCTTCAGACCTTCCAGAAAGCGCGCGCCCTGCCTGGCCGCGTTCTCGATCATGCCTTCCTCGACCAGCACGCGGATCGCCGCCCGCGCCACCGCGCAGGCAAGCGGGTTGCCGCCGAAGGTCGAACCGTGCTGCCCGGGCCTCAATGTCCCGAGCACTTCGTTGTTCGAAAGCACGGCCGACACCGGATAGAAGCCACCGGACAGGGCCTTGCCGAGCAGCGTCACGTCCGCCTCTATGCCCTCGTGCTGTTCGGCGAGCAGCTTGCCGGTGCGGCCGAGCCCGGTCTGGATCTCGTCGAGCACCAGCATCACGTTGTTGGCGGTGCAGAGCTGGCGCACCTCAGTGAAATAGCCGGCTGGAGGAATGATGACGCCGGCTTCGCCCTGGATCGGTTCGACCAGAAAGGCAACCGTGTTCGGGGTGATTGCGTCTTCCAGCGCCGCGGCGTCGCCGAACGGGATGATCTTGAAGCCCGGCGCGAACGGCCCGAAGTGCGTCCGTGTCTCGGGGTCGGTCGAAAAGCCGACGATGCCCAGCGTGCGCCCGTGGAAATTGTTGGCGCAAACGATGATCTCGGCCTGGCCGTCCGGCACGCCCTTCACCTCATAGCCCCATTTGCGGACCGACTTGATCGCACTTTCCACCGCCTCGGCGCCGCTGTTCATCGGCAGCACCTTGTGGGAACCGGTGAGCGCCGCGATCTCCTCGTAGAACAAGGCGAGTTGGTCGTTGTGAAACGCCCTCGAGGTCAGCGTCAGCCTTTGTGCCTGTTCGACCATTGCCGCCAGGATCTTGGGGTGGCAGTGGCCCTGGCTGACCGCCGAATAGGCCGAGAGGCAATCGAGATAACGGTTACCTTCGATATCCCAGACCCAGACACCTTCGCCACGGGACAGGACGGCCCCGATCGGCTCGTAATTATGAGCGCCAAAGCGTGCTTCTGTTGCGACCAAATCAATGACGGATGAGCTCATCTGTCGTCGCTCCATTGCTGCACGCACCGGGCTCTCAACTTGATTTGGGTATCGGTCTGCCGCCTTGGAAGCCTTCAGGCGCTCGATTGCGGACGAGGCCTGATTTGCCCCGAAATGTCAGATGGTTCTGCGGAACCACAGGGCATCGTTCGCCGACCAGGTCTCTACGGTGCATGGGGTTGTTTTCGCAGTTTTTGTTTTGGAGGCCTCACCCGATCGAGCAGGGCACGCTCAAGAAGCCGCGGAACCGCACCCGTCCGCCCCGCACCGGCGTTCCGCTCACGCCATAATTCGGGAAGCGCGCCAGGAAGCGCGAGATCGCGATCGCGCCTTCCAGCCGCGCCAGCGCCATGCCGGCGCATTGATGCGCGCCGGTGGCGAAGGCGAGATGGCGGTTTGGCGCGCGCGCGACGTCGAAGCTTTCAGGATCGGGAAACTGCGCGGGGTCGCGGTTGGCTGCGCCAATGCACAGCGTGACCGATGTGCCGGCATCGAGCATGACGCCGCCGAGTTCGACCTTCTCCGTGGTCATGCGGTTGCCGAGCTGGTTGGAGCTCTCATAGCGCAGCATCTCCTCGACCGCGGTCTTGATCAGGTCGGGGTTGCCGATCAGGCGCTGCTTCTGCTCTGGATTCCTGTGCAGGGCGACGAGGCCGTTGCCGATCAGATTGGTGGTGGTCTCATGCCCGGCATTGAGCAGGAAGATGCAATTGTGCAGCAGCTCCTTCTCGGTCAGCCGCTCGCCATTCTCCTCCCCCTGGATCAGGCGTGTCAGCACGTCGCGCTCGGGGTTGCCGGGCTTTTGGCGCCGGCGCGCGACCAGCGTCTCGAGATAGGCGAGGAAGTCCGTCACCGCCTTGTTGCCGCGCGCGGCCACGTCAGGTGACACCACGGGCTCGAGTGCGCCGAGAATCGCGAGCGACCAGTCGCGCAGCGGCCCGCGTTCGTCATGGGGAACATCGAGCAGGTTGCCGATCACCTCGATGGGAATGGACGCGGCGAAATCCTCGATCAGCTCGCAATGGCCCTTGGCGGCGATGGCGTCGAGCAAGCCATCGACCAGCTTGATGAGATCGCTCTCCATCCCCGCGATCGCCCGCGGCGACAGCGCGCCCATGATCAGGCGCCGCACGCGGGTGTGCGCGGGCGGATCGTTGAAGACGAGGCTGGTGGTGTGGTGCTCGTAGAGCGGAGTGTCGCCGTATTTCGGCGCGAACTCGCGCTTCTTGTCCGAGCTGAATGATTTTGTGTTCTTGTAGGTCGTGACGAGATCGTCATAGCGCGTCAGGAACACGGTGCCGCTGCGCAGGCGCTTGACCGGCTCGTTCTCCCGCAGTGCACGATAGGTTGGGTAAGGGTTGTCGTAAAACTCCGGCGTCAGCTTCTCGAGGTCGAAGCTTGCCGCCAACTCCTTCGCATCTGCGTTCATCCCGCTATACTCGCCGGTTAAAGCCGATATGCCGTTTTTGTTGTTCTGGTCGACGCGTGCATGCGTCTACAGTCTTCGAACACTGCTAGCCGACCGGACAGGAAAATGCACGCGCGCGCTGACGCTCCCGACACGGCCTCGAATTGGCCCGACGAAATTTTCGCAACATTGCAGCGCTTCGACGTCCGCCAGGTGCCTTATGTGCCCGATGCCGGCCATTCGAAGCTGATCCAGCACGTGCTGGAGTCCCCCACCATGCAGGGCATTCCTCTGACGACCGAGGAGGAGGGCGTGGCGCTCCTCGCCGGCGCCTGGACCGGCGGGCAGCGCGGCGTGCTGCTGATGCAGTCGAGCGGCGTCGGCAATTGCATCAACATGCTGTCGCTGATCCCGATCCTGCGCTTTCCATTCCTCACCCTCGTGACCATGCGCGGCGAGTGGGGCGAGTTCAATCCGTGGCAGGTGCCGATGGGATCGACCACGCAGGGCGTGTTCGAGCTCTCCGGCGTCAAGGTGCTGCGCGCCTCGAACGCGGCCGAGGTGCCGGCGGTGCTGGAG
>NZ_JALBGZ010000658.1:0-3491 GCF_023006515.1 Bradyrhizobium sp. PRIMUS42 | reverse complement strand
GCCATGCCAGCCACCAGATCGGCCTCGATGCCGACATCTGGCTGACGCCGATGCCGGACCGCCGCCTCTCGCGCGAGGAGCGCGAGGACATGTCGGCGGTGATGATGGTGCGCCCCGACCGGCTCGACATCGATCCAAAAGTGTTCACGCCTGGCCATGTGTTGGTGCTGCGCGATGCGGCGCGGGAGCCGGGGGTGCAGCGCATCTTCGTCAATGCCGCGATCAAGAAGGCGCTGTGCCGCGAGGCCAAGGGCGACCGCGCGTGGCTGTCGAAGATCCGTCCCTGGTGGGGCCACGATTACCACTTCCACATCCGCATGCATTGCCCGGCTGGCGCCGGGGAATGCGAGGGTCAGCCGTCACAATCCGAGGACGAAGGCTGCAAACCCGCCGATCTCTCCTATTGGTTCTCCGACGCGGTGCTGCACCCCAAGCCGCCGCCGGAGCCGCCAAAACCGAAGCCGCCGATGACGCTGGCGCAGATGCCCGCGGCCTGCAAGGCGGTGCTGCACGCGGCGGATGCGAAGCCGTAGCGCGCGGATGGGCGTGCTGTCGCCTCATCCACCGCCGTCGTCCCTGCGAAAGCATTGCGAAAGCAGGGCCCCATAGCCACAGGGAGAAGTTTGGCGTGAAAGGTCCAAATCTTCGTCTCCTCCCTGTGGCCATGGACCCCGGATCTGCGCTCCGCTTCGCTGCGCTTGTCCGGGATGACGAACTCGTTGGTTGGTTCGCATCACCCCAATGCGCTAGGATCGTCCCGCCGCCGTGCCGTAAGACCGCGGCATTCCGGGATGCGCATCCCGTCGTTCAACAAGCCTGACCGCAAGCCTCGCCTCCTTCGCGTGGCCAACGATGGGATTTCACATGCGCATACTCGCCTTCCTCGCTGCGCTCTCGTTCGGTGCGACCTCCGCTTTCGCGGCCGAAGAGCCCAGCGGCTGCGACAAGTTCAAATGGCCGATCGAGCGGGAGCGCGCCGTGCTCACGGCTCCGGACCGCACCAAGCTCGCATCGGGAAGCGAGCAGGCGGCCGTGCCGTCATCCGCCATCACGCTGGGGCTGGTTGCCCCGAGTGAAGCAAAGCTGCCCACGCCGCCGGAGCGCGCGCCGAAGGACGGCACCTTTGCCGGCTTCACAGGCATCAAGACCACCAGGGCCGGGCTCTACACGATCAGCCTGTCCGCCGGCGCCTGGATTGACGTGGTCCAGGATGGACATGTCCTCAAGCCCGTGGCCTTCAGCGGCGCGACCGATTGCGACGGCATCCGCAAGACCGTGAAATACGAGCTGTCGGACAAGCCTTTTGTGCTCCAGGTCAGCGGCGCCAAGGACAATTCGCTGTCGATCGCGATCCTGCCGGCGCAATAGGCCAACGGTCGCCTTTGACCTGGGGCCTCGGCCTGCTATGTTTGCACCGCGATGTCCCCGCCGGCCGTAAGCCGTCGCAAGGGGCCGTGGAACAGCGCTTCCGCCCGTCGCAACTCACCCACCCAACGCCAGACTTGCGCGTGCGTTTTGCGCACGCGGACTCGCACGGAGCGCTCCCCATGTTACGCATTTCAGGACTTGTCACCGCCTTCGTCGTCCTCGCAAGCGCGAGCCTTTCGCCTGCTGCTGCCGAGGACAAGACCATCATCGTGTTTGCCGCGGCGTCGATGAAGAACGCGCTCGACGAGGTCGACGCTGCCTACACCGCCAAGACCGGCGTCAAGTTCTCGGTCAGCTATGCCGCCAGCTCGGTGCTGGCGAGGCAGATCGAGCAGGGCGCGCCGGCCGACGTGTTCGTCTCGGCCGACACCGACTGGATGGACTACGCGACAGCCAAGAAGACCATCAACGAGCCTTCCAGAGTCAATCTGCTCGGCAACAGCATCGTGCTGATCGCGCCGAAGGATTCCAAGGTCGACGACGTCGCGATCGCACAAGGTTTTGACCTCGCCAAGCTTGCCGGCGACGGCAGGATTGCGACCGGGGACGTCAAGTCGGTGCCGGTGGGCAAATATGCCAAGGCGGCACTCGAAAAGCTCGGGGCATGGCAGGCCGCCGAGCCGAAATTCGCCATGGCCGAGAGCGTGCGCGCGGCGCTGACGCTGGTGGCGCGCGGCGAGGCCAATCTGGGCATCGTCTATTCCACCGACGCCAAGGTCGAGCCCGGCGTCAAGATCGTCGGCACCTTCCCGGCGGATTCGCATCCCGCGATCATCTATCCCGTCGCAGCGACCACGACCGCGAAGGGCGAGGCCAACGGCTATCTCGCCTTCCTGCGCTCCTCGGCCGCCAAGACCATCTTGGAAAAATACGGCTTCAGGTTCCTGATCAGCCCCACGACGTGATATCTCCGGCTTGATGTCCGCGATTTCTCCCGCCGAATGGACCGCGATCCTGCTCTCGCTCAGGGTCGCGATCATCGCAACGCTGGTGGCGACGCCATTCGGCATCGCGCTGGCGTGGCTGCTGGCGCGGCGTGATTTCTGGGGCAAGTCGGTGCTCGATGCGCTCGTGCATCTGCCGCTGGTGCTGCCGCCTGTCGTCACCGGCTATCTGCTGTTGTTGACGTTCGGCCGGCGCGGCCTCGTCGGCGGCTTCCTCGCCGACCATCTCGGCATCGTCTTCGCGTTCCGCTGGACCGGCGCGGCGCTTGCTTGCGGCTTGATGTCGTTCCCGCTGCTGGTGCGGCCGATGCGGCTGTCGATCGAGGCGATCGACCGCCGGCTCGAGCAGGCGGCCGAAACGCTCGGCGCCGCCCCCTGGAAAGTGTTCTTCACGGTGACGCTGCCGCTGGCGCTGCCCGGCGTACTCGCCGGCATGGTGCTCGGCTTTGCCAAGGCGATCGGCGAGTTCGGCGCCACCATCACCTTCGTCTCCAACATTCCCGGCGAGACCCAGACGATTTCCTCCGCGATCTACTCGTTGATCCAGACGCCGGACGGCGACGCCGCCGCGGGCCGGCTCGTGATCGTCTCGATCGTGCTCGCGCTGGGCGCGCTGATCGCGGCCGAATGGTTCGCCCGCCGCGCCACCGCGCGATTGCACGGGAACTGATCATGCTGCGGGTCGACATCGAAAAGCAGCTCGGCGAGTTCTCGCTGTCCGCGAACTTCACCGGCGAAGGCCGCGTCATCGGCCTGTTCGGCGCCTCCGGCGCCGGCAAGACGTCGCTGGTCAACATGATCGCAGGGCTGTTGCGGCCCGACCGCGGCACCATCGTGATCGACGGCGAGACCGTCGACGACACCGTGGCCGGCCTCCATATCCCGACCTGGCGCCGCCGCATCGGTTATGTCTTTCAGGACGCACGGCTGTTTCCGCATCTCGACGTCGCGCAGAATCTCGACTACGGCCGGCAGATGAACCGCCTGGCGCCCGATCCTGCCCAGCACAAGCGCGTCATCGACCTCCTCGATATCGGCGCCCTGCAGGGCCGCCGTCCCGGAAAGCTCTCCGGCGGTGAGCGCCAGCGCGTCGCGCTCGGCCGCGCCCTGCTGTCGAAG
>NZ_JALBGZ010000657.1:0-3492 GCF_023006515.1 Bradyrhizobium sp. PRIMUS42 | reverse complement strand
CGAAGGAGTTTCCGCAGGATGTGGCGCGGCCGATGCCGCTGAGACCCAATCCGCAGCCGATGGGAGCGCGCCAGTCCACCGAGGTCGATGGGCTGGAAGAAGCACCGCAGGCCAATTACGGAACCGCCGCCACCATCCCGACGCTCGATCCGGAACTGGCGCGGCAGCTCGGATTGCCCACCGAGGAGGACGATGCCGAGGCGCTGGCGCGTCCGCCGCGCAGCAAGATGGAGGCGCTCGGCGTCAAGGCGACCGCCGATGCGCTGGAGTCGCTGATCCGCGAGGGCCGTCCGGAGTTCCGCAAGGACGACGGCTCCACGAAAGTGTGGACGCCGCACCGGCCGCCGCGCCCGGAAAAGTCCGAAGGCGGCGTGCGCTTCGAGATCAAGTCGTCCTACGAGCCGCGGGGCGATCAGCCGACCGCGATCGCCGAGCTGGTGGAGGGCATCAATCGCAACGACCGCACCCAGGTGCTGCTCGGCGTCACCGGCTCGGGCAAGACCTACACGATGGCGCAGGTGATCGAGAAGACGCAGCGCCCGGCGCTGATCCTGGCGCCGAACAAGACGCTCGCCGCCCAGCTCTACGGCGAGTTCAAGAACTTCTTCCCTGATAACGCAGTCGAGTATTTCGTCTCCTATTACGACTACTACCAGCCGGAAGCCTACGTCCCGCGCACCGACACCTATATCGAGAAGGACTCGTCCATCAACGAGCAGATCGACCGCATGCGCCACTCGGCGACACGCGCGCTGCTCGAACGCGACGACGTCATCATCGTCGCCTCGGTGTCCTGCATCTACGGTATCGGCTCGGTCGAGACCTACACCGCGATGACGTTCGCGCTGAAGAAGGGCGAGCGCATCGACCAGCGCCAGCTCATCGCCGACCTCGTTGCCCTGCAATACAAGCGCACCCAGGCCGATTTCACCCGCGGCACGTTCCGCGTGCGCGGCGACGTCATCGACATCTTCCCGGCGCACTATGAAGACCGCGCCTGGCGCGTGAATTTGTTCGGCGACAGCATCGAGACCATCGAGGAGTTCGATCCGCTCACCGGCCACAAGCAGGACGAGCTCGAATTCATCAAGATGTACGCCAATTCGCACTATGTGACGCCGCGGCCGACGCTGGTGCAGGCGATCAAGTCGATCAAATCAGAGCTCAAGCAGCGGCTCGACCAGCTCCACGACCAGGGCCGCCTTTTGGAAGCGCAGCGGCTGGAGCAGCGCACCACCTTCGATCTCGAGATGATGGAGGCGACGGGGAGCTGCGCCGGCATCGAGAACTATTCGCGCTACCTCACGGGACGCCGCCCCGGCGAGCCGCCGCCGACGCTGTTCGAATACGTCCCCGACAACGCGCTGATCTTCGCCGACGAGAGCCACGTCACCATCCCGCAGATCGGCGCCATGTTCCGCGGCGACTTCCGCCGCAAGGCGACGCTGGCCGAGTACGGCTTCCGCCTGCCGTCGTGCATGGACAACCGCCCCTTGCGCTTCGAGGAGTGGGACATGATGCGACCGCAGACCGTCGCGGTGTCGGCGACGCCGAGCGGCTGGGAGCTGAACGAGAGCGGCGGCGTCTTCGTCGAGCAGGTCATTCGGCCCACCGGACTGATCGATCCGCCCGTCGATATCCGCCCGGCCCGCACCCAGGTCGACGATCTCGTCGGCGAGGTGCGTGCCACAGCCCAAGCCGGCTATCGCTCGCTGATCACGGTTCTCACGAAACGCATGGCGGAGGACCTCACCGAATATCTGCACGAGCAGGGCATTCGCGTCCGCTACATGCACAGCGATATCGACACGATCGAGCGCATCGAGATCATCCGGGATTTGCGTCTCGGCGCCTTCGACGCGCTGGTCGGCATCAACCTCCTGCGCGAGGGCCTCGACATTCCCGAATGCGCGCTGGTCGCCATTCTCGATGCCGACAAGGAAGGCTTCCTGCGCAGCGAGACCTCGCTGATCCAGACCATCGGCCGCGCCGCGCGCAACGTCGACGGCAAGGTGATCCTCTACGCCGACCAGATGACCGGTTCGATGGAGCGCGCCATCGCCGAGACCAACCGCCGTCGCGAAAAACAGGTCGAGTACAACACCGCCAACGGCATCACGCCGGAGAGCGTGAAGAAGCAGATCGGCGACATCCTCAACTCCGTCTACGAGCGCGACCACGTGCTGGTCGAGGTCGGCGGCCACGACATGACCGACGACGTCATCTCGATCGGCCACAACTTCGAAGCCGTGCTCGGCGATCTGGAAACGCGGATGCGGGAGGCAGCCGCCGATTTGAACTTCGAGGAAGCCGCTCGCCTGCGCGACGAGGTCAAGCGCCTGCGCGCCACCGAGCTCGCGGTGGTCGACGACCCCACCGCCAAGCAGCGCACCGTGCAGGGCAAGGCCGGCGCTTATGCCGGCAGCAAGAAGTACGGCGACGCCGCGAATTTGCCGGTCAGCGCGATGAAGAAAAAGACCGTGGGCTCCGCACTGAAGGCCAGCGGCGGCGGCAGCGGCTCGAAGGTGCACAAGCCGCATCTCGACGAGATGCACGGGCCGGAGTCGCTGCCCTATCGCGAGAAGCCGAGCCTGCCGGCAAAGCCGTTCGGCGGAAACAGCCGGATCATCCAGCCGACGGACTCAAGGCAATCCGGGCAGGAGTTCGGGCCGGCGCCGAAGTCGACGGGTGGGCAGCCGGGGCGAAGGGGTGGGTGGAAGAAGAGGTAGGGCCTGGAGTCGGTAGCGCCTTTCGTGGGTATGGATTCCGGGCTCCCCGCTTTGCGGCGCCCCGGAATGACGCGGGGAGATTTGCGCCCCCTCATCCGACGCTCGCCGTCACCACCGCCATCACCGACAGCAGCAGCACGATCGTCACGAGTTGGAGCGAGGCGACGGGCTGGGTGCGCCATGCCGTGATCTTGTCGGACAGCGACAGATGGGCCTCGAAGAACTTCGGCTCATAGACGGTCTTGAACAGGTGCGGGAAGCTCGGGCCGAAAGTCACAGCCAGCATCGCGTGGGCGAGCGAGGCGATGGCGACGAAGATGGCGACGCCGGGATCGCCGACGAGGTCGTGGTTGCCGCAGAGCTTGAGCAGGAAGGCGGCGGCGGCGAAGGTCGGGAAACTCTGCAGGACCGTGGTCAGCGCGAGGCCTTCGATCGCGTTGTGCAGGCGGGACTTTCTGACGGTGGCGATGGCAGCCATGGCACGTCTCCCTGGTGACATTGGGATGACGATAGCTGCGCCCGGACGGGCGTGATGTGAGATGGGTCACGCGCCTATTTGGCACCGGCCAATGGGCAGGATGGATTCCGGGTTCGCCGCTCCGCGGCGCCCCGGAATGACGGAGAGGGCTACAGCTTCCCCTGCCCGTTCATCTGGCTCTGCTGCTGCCGCTGCTTCTCCTGCTCCTTGGCGTGGTGCCGGCCGTAGAGGCAGCCGGCGGCGGCACCCAGGACGCCGTGATGGCCGGCATAGTGGCCGGCGACG
>NZ_JALBGZ010000656.1:0-3503 GCF_023006515.1 Bradyrhizobium sp. PRIMUS42 | reverse complement strand
AGGCCGCCTTCGCGCCCTGCGCCATGCGGCCGGACTTCACCACGACGACGGGCTTCACCCGCGCGGCGGCACGCGCCGCCGACATGAACTTGCGCGCATCCTTGATGGACTCGATGTAGAGCAGGATCGCGCGGGTCTTGTGATCCATCGCGAAATAGTCGAGCAGATCGGCAATATCGACGTCGATCTGATCGCCGATCGAGACGATGCCGGAGAAGCCGACGCCGCGCTGCGCAGCCCAGTCGACCATGCCGGCAGCGATCGCGCCCGATTGCGAGATCAGCGCAAGGCTGCCCGCCCCCGGCATATGCGCGGCAAAGCTGGCATTCAGACTGACTCCGGGCATCATGATGCCGAGACAGTTCGGTCCGATCAGCCGCATGCCGTATTTGCGGGCCGCGGCGATCGCGGCTTCGTAGAGAGATCCCGGTCCATGACCGAGCCCGGCTGAAACGATCAAGGCGCCCGCCGAGCCGCGACGACCGGCCTGATCGATGATACCGGGAATCTCGCGCGCCGGCGCCGTGATGACCACGAGCTCGGGCACGAAGTCCAACCGATCCAGACTCTTCACCGCGGCGACGCCGCCGATTTCGGCATGGCGTGGATTGACGAGGCCGAACCGCCCCTTGAAATCGGCCTTGTGAATGTTCTCCAGGACGGCGCGTCCGACGGAGACCGGACGGGCGCTCGCGCCGACGAGCGCGACTGAACGCGGCGCCAGCAGATTGTTCAAACGATAGGTTGACATGAAAGCAAATGCGCCAGGTCAGCGACGGTTTCGATGGTTGACGATCAGGCTAGGATGGCGAGCCTAGTGCGAGATCATAACCCAGCATGGTGGCTGGCCAATGACGGTTTTTGTCACACCGCCCCACACGATCTCGTTCAGGCGCGAATGATGATAGGCGCCCATCACGATCGCATCCACACCGTGGGAATTCGCCCAGCTTCCCAAGACCTTGCCGATCGAGCTGCCGCTGCCTTTGGCCGTTTCGAACGAAGCGTGGACGCCATGTTCCCTCAGATGATCGACCAGAGCGGTTCCGGATTGCACGATCGCTTCGGTCTTGTCATCCGCAACCGTCACCACGCGGACCGAGGCGGCCGCCTGAAGGACCGGAAGCGCATCGCCGACCGCTCGCGCTGCGCGCGCGGAGTGATCCCAGGCGATCATGACGTTTTCGAATTCAGGCCGAAGTTCGTCCGCGAGATGTTCCGGACAGAGCAGAAGCGGCCGGCCCGATTCGAACAGGAAGGTTTCGACAATGCTCTCCGTTCGACTGTCGTGCGGCTTCACGGGAATCAAAGCCAGATCGCTGAAACGGGCGTGCTCGGCCAGGATCGCCGCGATCTGGTCCGCCGGCACCTTGCCCGTTCGGCTCTGGGCGCGAACCTTGGCACGGGACGCTGCGTTGGTGAATGCGCTCAGGAGCTGCTGCACGTCGTTCGCCTCACGCGAGCTGCCCGCCCCCGCGGAATCGCGATCGATGGGCAGCATCACCTTCGGCCGCTCGAAAACGTCTTCCTCGAGCGCCAGCGCGGTGATCCTGGCGCCGAGGGCGGCGGCGACGGCCACACATTTCTCGATCGCAACCAGAGCCGGCCCGCGCGGCTGGCCGACAAGCGGCAGAAAGACATCCTTGATGGGCATCGGGATTCTCCTTGGCCGCTACAATAGGCCGGCTTTCGTCGAGACGCTTGATCCTCATCAAGCCAAGGGAACTTCGGCCCGGTCCGCCGGCGGCGGGCGTTGATCGACGTCAAGGGCTGGCGGCGCTCCGCTCCTAAGGGTTACCCTGATCGTCGGGCGGACTGCCTCCCGACGCAGCTGGATGTGCCAGGAATGACAGACGATTCTGCGACCCAGGACCGGATCTTTGCGGCGCTCACCAATTCCGCCGAGCATCCGGACGTCAAGCGGGTCGACACGCACGCGGCTTCGGTCTTTCTAGAGGGCAGGCGCGCACTGAAGATCAAGCGCGCCGTGCAGTTTCCGTTCCTTGATTATTCGACGCTCGCGAAGCGCAAGGCAGCGTGCGAGGAGGAGATGAGGATCAACCGGCCGCTGGCGCCGCAGATCTATCATCGCGTCGTCGCGATCACCGAGGAGCCGGACGGATCGTTCAAGGTCGACGGCCAGGGCCGTCCGGTCGAATATGCGGTCGACATGTCGCGCTTCGACGAAAGCCGGACGCTCGATCATCTGGCAAAGGCTGGCGCGCTGGATGCCGCTCTTGCCTCGGCTGCGGCTGACGCGATCGCAGCTTCGCACGCGGCGGCGATCCGCGCCGAGGGCGAGGCATGGGTCTCCTCCATCCCTGCCCTGATCGACGGCAACAGTCACGGTCTGCGAGCCGGCGGCCATTTCGATGCGGGCGATATCGAAAAGCTCGGCAGAGCCTCGCACGAGGCATTCCTGCGTGTTCGCCCCCTGCTCGCAGAGCGCGGCGGGAAAGGCTTCGTGCGCCGCTGCCATGGCGATCTGCATCTCGCAAACATCGTTCTGATCGAGGACCGGCCCGTGCTGTTCGACGCCATCGAGTTCGATGCGCAGATGGCAACTGTCGATGTGGTCTACGATCTCGCATTCACGCTGATGGACCTGTTGCATCACGATCAGCCGGGCGCGGCCAACATCGTCCTGAACCGCTATCTCGCCGCGACGCCGACCGACAATCTCGACGCGCTCTCGGCCCTGCCGCTGTTCATGTCCATCCGGGCGGCGATCCGCGCCCAGGTGGCGCTGGCTCGGCTGAAGCCACCGCATTCCGACGATCCCGGCATTCTTGACCAGGCACAGCGCTATTTTGACCTCGCCAGGATGCTGATCCATCCCCCTGCTCCGCGCCTGATCGCGGTCGGCGGATTGTCAGGCACCGGCAAGACGGTTTTGGCGCAAGCGCTCGCGCCCGTCGTCGCGCCGCCGCCGGGGGCCGTCGTGCTGCGTAGCGACCTCGTCCGCAAACGGATGTTCGGGGTCGAGGACACCCACCGCCTGCCGCCGTCCGCCTACACGCCGGAGCACGCAGCGCGCATCTACGCCACGCTGGTTCAGTATGCCGGACGGGTGCTGGCGCAAGGCCATTCGGCGATCATCGACGGCGTGTTCGCCCGCGAGGACGAACGGGACGCGATCGCCGCACTGGCGCAGGAGCGCAACGTGCCGCTGAACGGCTTATTCCTCGTTGCCGACCTCGCGACCCGGCAGACGCGGATTGGAAGCCGCCGGGGAGACGCATCCGACGCCACGCAAGAGGTTGCCGCGCTGCAGGAGCAATATAATATCGGCCATATCGGCTGGGCGACCATCGATGCATCCGGGACACAGGAGCAAACGCTCCAGAACTGCCGGGACGCGATCGCCGAGGGGCAAATAAGGCAATCTGATTGACGCGGGCAAGGATGTCGCGACCCACCACAAGCTCGACGGCGGCCAGGCATGCCAAGCCGGCAACGCGGCGCAATGCGCTGCCTGCCCGCCTCAGCCCCGGCATGGCCTG
>NZ_JALBGZ010000655.1:0-3528 GCF_023006515.1 Bradyrhizobium sp. PRIMUS42 | reverse complement strand
GGTCGAGGTCGACGGCGTGTTCGAGGTCGCCTGACGCGCATGCGCGCTCCGGATTGGCTGACAGCCCGGCCGGTCGCCCATCGCGGCCTGCACGACATTTCGCGCGGCATTGTCGAAAACATGCCGGGCGCAGTGCAAGCTGCGATCGCGGGCAATTTCTCGATCGAGGTCGATATCCAGCTCTCCGCCGATGGCGAGGCCATGGTGCATCACGACCACGCGCTTGGCCGCCTCACCGAGGCGACCGGCGAGGTGGTCGAAAGGACCGCGGCGGAGTTGAAGGCGATCAAGTTCAAGGACACGCCTGAGCAGATGATGTCGCTCAGCGACCTCTGCGCGCTCGTCGCCGGCCGCGTCCCGCTGGTGATCGAGGTGAAGAGCCATTTCGGCGGCGACCGCAAGCTGGTGAAGCGGATGGCGGAGGTGCTGGAATCCTACGACGGGCCAGCCGTCGGCATGTCCTTCGATCCCGACCAGGTGCTGGCGCTGCGCGAGCTGTTGCCCTCCCGTCCGCGCGGCATCGTCGCGCAGCGGACCTATGAGGACGACTACTGGGCCAAGCTGAGCCAGGAGCAGCGCGACAGCATGCTGTACCTGCGCCACGGCTTTCAGACCCAGCCCCACTTCGTCGCTTTTCGGGTCGACGACCTCCCGGCCCCCGCCCCCTGGATCGCCCGCAACCTGTTCGGCTGCGCCCTGCTCGGCTGGACCGTCCGCACACCCGAGCAGCGGACGCAGGTCGGGCAGCATGCGGACCAGATGATTTTTGAAGGGTTTGCGCCGTAATCCTCGCTCGTGTCCCGGACGCGCTGCAACGCTACAGCGTTGCTGCGCAGAGCCTGGACCCATCTCTCCGCAAGCGTGCTGCCACATGGGCCCCGGCTCTGCAGCGCACCGCTGAAGGAGCGCTGCGCTGCGTCCGGGGCACGATCGAGCCACGTCCCGCCCCCTTGAAGTCGCTGCTGCAATGCACGATCTTGGGCGGGATGGCATCACCTGAAATCACGCTCGAGGCCGTACCTTCGATTGGCAACGTGTCACCGGAGGATTGGGACGCCTGCGCCAACCCCGGCAAGGCCACTCACGAAACGGCCTGCAACGGACATGGGCCGGGAACCTCATCCGGACTTCCAGGCGATTCCCTCGGCCTCTTAGAACCTGCCTATAACCCATTCGTCTCGCACGCATTTCTCTCCGCCGTCGAGACATCGGGTTCGGCGACCATCCGCACCGGCTGGGGCTCGCGGCACCTCGTGGCCAAGCTCGATGGCCGCGTCGCCGGCGTCGTGCCCTGCTATCTGAAATCGCATTCCCAAGGCGAGTACGTCTTCGACCGCGGCTGGGCGGACGCCTATGAGCGCGCCGGCGGGCGCTACTATCCGAAGCTCCAGGTCTCGGTTCCCTTCACCCCGGCAACCGGGCCGCGGCTGCTGGTCCGCGACGGCGTCGATCGCGAACGCATCATGGAGGCGCTGGCGAGTGGGCTGGTGGCGCTGTGCGGCGTCAGCAAGGCCTCCTCCGTCCATGTCACGTTCGCGCAGGAGGCCGAGTGGAAGCTGCTCGGCGAGCACGGCTTCCTTCAGCGCACCGATCAGCAGTTCCACTGGCACAATGAGGGCTTTGCGAGCTTCGACGATTTCCTGGCGACGCTGAACTCGCGCCACCGCAAATCGATCAAGCGCGAGCGGCGCGATGCGCTCGCCGCCGGGATCACCATCCACTGGCTCACGGGCAAGGATATCACTGAGGACGCCTGGGATGCTTTCTTCATGTTCTACATGGAGACCGGCTCGCGCAAATGGGGCCGCCCTTATCTGACGCGCGAGTTCTTCTCGCTGATCGGCGAGACCATGAGCCAGGACGTGCTGCTGGTGATGGCCCGCCGCAACGATCGCTGGATCGCAGGCGCGATCAACTTCATCGGCTCGGACACGCTGTTCGGTCGCAACTGGGGCGCGGTCGAGCATCATCCCTTCCTGCATTTCGAGGTCTGCTACTATCAGGCGATCGATTTCGCGATCAACCGCGGCCTGAAGCATGTCGAGGCCGGCGCGCAAGGTGAGCACAAGATCGCGCGCGGCTACCTGCCGCGCACCACCCATTCCGCCCACTTCATCGCCGATCCCGGTCTGCGCCGCGCCATCGACGATTATCTCAAACGCGAGCGCGCCTATGTCGCGGAAGCCGGACGGGAGCTTGCCGAGCTCGGCCCGTTCCGCAAAGGCGTCGACGAGGCGCCTTGACGGTTTGCCGTGGCTGGTGACAGTAAGCGCAAAATTCGAGGAGCCGCCGTATGACCGCCTACGACACCAACAACATCTTCGCAAAGATCCTGCGCGGCGAGCTGCCTTGCTCCAAGGTGTACGAGGACGAGCACGTCTTCGCGTTCCTCGACATCATGCCGCGCGTGCCTGGCCATACATTGGTGATCCCGAAGGCCCCTGCCCGCAACATCCTCGACATCAAGCCCGACGACTACGCCCATGTCGCCCGTGGCGCGCACAAGATCGCAGCCGCCGCGATGAAGGCGTTCAACGCCGACGGCATCACCGTGCAGCAATTCAACGAGCCCGCCGGCGGACAGGTGGTGTTTCACCTGCACATGCACGTGATGCCGCGCCACGACGGCGTGGCGATGTTGCCGCCCGCCAGCCGCAAGGAAGACGCCAAGGTGCTGGAAGAGCACGCGGCGAAGCTGATCGCGGCGCTGAAGGCAGGCTAGCGCCGCACACTCCGTCACTGCGAGGAGCCCGCGACAAAATTGCGAAGCAATTTTGCGCCGATGCGACGAAGCAATCCAGACTGTCCCTGAGGAAACAGTCTGGATTGGTTCGCTTCGCTCGCAATGACGGCGGCGAGAGCGCCCTCACTCCGTCTCGAAATCGCCCTTCTGCGGCGCGGCCAGAGGCGTGAACTCGCAACGATCCGGCTTGATGTCGATCAGCGGCGTATTGTCGAGGCAGTCGAGCCCGCGCACCAGGATCGCATTGCCCTCGATCCCGACCAGCTTCACGATCGAGGTACCGATCGGATTGGGCCGGACCGGCGAGCGCAGCGAAAAGGTGCCGCGGGTTTTCTCGTTGTTCTTCGGGCTTTGCAGGATGATGTCGCGGCGCGACTGGTCAAGCCAGTAGAGCACTTCGAGATTGCTGTAGAAATCGACGCCTTTGATCGCCGGTACGAACGGCTCGAAGATCTCGAGGCGGCACACCGGACCATCCTGACGTCCCTGCCGCGGCGTCTCCAGCCGCGACGCCCAGGGCGTGCGGATACGGCCGATGAAGACGAGGCCGGCATCTTGCGTCGGCGGCAGCTCGATGGCGACCTCGCCCTCGCGGAGCTCCTGTTCGCGAACCATATTTCCTGTTCCTTAGCTGTTCGCCGGCGGTTTTAGCCCAACCACCACTTGCCGGCCAGCATGAAGACTTCGCCGGTGACCACGCCCGCAAAGATCGAGCGACGGGCCAGCAGGAAGGCGACGAGGCCGGCCGCCACCGCGCCGTAGCGCAGCACATCCGGCACGCTGGC
>NZ_JALBGZ010000654.1:0-3530 GCF_023006515.1 Bradyrhizobium sp. PRIMUS42 | reverse complement strand
CGAGCAGCTGGCCGACGCGGTCGAGGTCCGCCGCAACACCCGCCGCGCCGGACTGCACGAGCGCTCCGCCTGAAGCGCGGCGAGCAAAGCTTCGGATGCTTGCGCGTTTTCACCTCTCCCCAGCGGGGAGAGGTGAAAAGCCTCAGCAGCCGCGACAAATGCTCTTGATCTTGCGATCGAGCTCGGCGTCTTCCTTGTTCGCGGGGCTATTCGGATTGCTCAGATTCTTCTCGCTCGGCACGTCGGCCGCGCGGGGCTGGCGGTGACCGACCGGTGCCGGCAACACCGAGCCAGAGGACGCTCCGCCGGATGTCGACCCCTTGGAGCCGCCGGTCTGTGCTACCGCCGCGCCGCCAAGCAAGACCACGAGCGATGCTGCCACCATGATCTTCTTCATGTCCGCTTCTCCATTCTCAAGCCGGCGCGCGCCCCATCACCGCTCAGGTCTCGGGCGGATACAGATGAACGTCGCCGCAATAGTCCACGATACGATAGCGCGTTTCGGCTCCCACTTCACCCGCATCGGGTGCGTTATTTTGCGGCGCCAGTACGTAGCTCGGCCCCACCGGCGATTTGCCGGCGCCGCCGGGAATGTCGATGACATAGTCCGGCTGACACAGTCCTGACACCCGCCCGCGCAACTGCCGCATCAAGTCCTGCCCCTCCGCCAGCGTCGTCCGCAGATGCGCTGTGCCCGGCGCGAGATCGCCGTGATGCAGATAGTAGGGTTTGATCCGGCATTCGACGAAAGCTCGCATCAAATCCGACAGAGCGGCGATGTTGTCATTGACCCCGCGCAAAAGCACGGACTGGCTCACCAGCGGAATTCCGGAATCCACAAGCCGCGCGCAGGCGGCGCGCGCCGCTCCCGTCAATTCGCGCGCATGGTTCGCATGCACGGCCACCCAGGTGGTGGCACCCTCGACCTTGAGCGCCGCGACCATCTCCTTGCTGATCCGCGCGGGATCGGCCACCGGCACTCTTGTGTGAAGGCGGATGATCTTGACGTGATCGATCGCCGCGAGTTCGGCCATGATCTCGCCCATCCGCCGCGGCGACAGCATCAGGGGATCGCCGCCGGTCAGGATCACTTCCCAGATCTCGTGATGCGAACGGATGTAATCGATCGCCGCGCGATAGGCGCTGTCAGACAGCGCATTCTCCTTGCCCGGCCCCACCATCTCGCGGCGGAAGCAGAAGCGGCAATAGACAGCGCAGACTTGAACGAGCTTGAACAGGACGCGGTCGGGATAGCGGTGCACGATCCCGGGAACCGGCGAATGCGGGTGATCGCCGATCGGATCGGCATTTTCGCCCGGTTGCATCTCCAATTCGCTTGCACTCGGAACGAATTGCCGCGCGATGGGATCAACCGGATCGGACGTATCGATCAGCTCGACCAGCGCCGGCGTGATGGCCACCGCGTAGCGCGCGGCAACGCGTTCGAGCGCCGGGAGCGCTGCTGCAGGCGCCAGACCTTCGGCGACGAGCTCGGCCGGCTCGCGCAGAGTGCGTGCAAGGTTCGTCTTCGTCATGTCTCACTTGGCGTTTCATTTGCAGGCGGTGTCCATACCACCTGATCAATTCGCGATGCACCGCTCGCCAGCATCACCAGCCGGTCGAAGCCGAGTGCAACACCGCTCGCCTCCGGCATTGCGGCAACTGCGGCCAGAAAGTCCTCATCCAGCGGATAGGCTTCGCCGTAGCGGCGCTGCTTCTCCGTCATCGATTCCGTGAAGCGTTTGCGCTGCTCCTCGGCATCGGTCAGTTCTCCAAAGCCGTTGGCGAGCTCGACCCCGCACGCATAGACCTCGAAGCGCTCGGCAACCCTGCGATCGTCAGCCTTCACCCGTGCCAGCGCCGCCTCTGGAGATGGGTATTCGAACAAAATGGTCAAACGCCCCTGCCCCAGATGCGGCTCGACATGCTCGACCAGAACCTTGCTGAAGATGTCCGACCAGGTGTCGTCCTCGGCCACACGGATCTTGCTGGCCGCCGCCTGGGCGAGCGCGGCACGGTTACCCTCGTTGCCCGAGATTGTCGACAGCAGGTCGATGCCGGCGAACCGTTCGAAGGCGCCCGCGACCGTCAGCAGTTCCGGCTCAGCGAAGGGATCGGCGGTCCGGCCACGGAAGGAGAAGGTCCCGATGCCGGTCGCCTGCGCCGCACGGGCGATCACGACGACGCAATCGGCTATGATGGCGTCATAGGGGGCGCCTGCCCGATACCATTCCAGCATGGTGAATTCGGGCAGATGCAGGTCGCCGCGCTCGCGGTCTCGAAACACCCGGGCGAGCTCGAAAATCCGCGTCTCACCCGCAGCCAGCAGCTTCTTGCAGGCGAATTCCGGGGAGGTCCGGAGGTAACGGCTGGCACGGCTGCCGTCCGGCCGCATGATCTCGGTCCTGGGGGCGTGCAGATGGGTCTCATTGCCCGGGGAGACCTGGAGGACGGAGGTTTCGACCTCCACGAACCCCTGCTCGGCGAAAAAGGCCCGTAGAGACCCGGTAATGGCCCCCCGGGCCTGGAGAAACGGCCGACGGTCGAGATGCCGCCCGGGCGACCAGAACGGTGAGATGGGCTTGTCCCCAGCCATTACCTGCCCCGCCCAGGCCCGAGCAAAACGCTGGCATCTAACGGCAAAATCAGTATGTTGCGGCCCGAAACGGGCGCCGAGGTCCGATTTGAGGCCCCAAGTCCCCCATCGATTTGACCACGTCCTGGCCGGTGCCGGGCCAAGCAAGCAGGAAATATAGCTTTGAGAGTCATCGCCAGTTCTATTCGCAAAGGCAACGTGATCGAGCAAGACGGCAAGCTCTATGTCGTCGTCAGCGCCGAAAACATCCACCCCGGCAAGGGCACCCCGGTCAGCCAGATCGAAATGCGCCGAATCTCGGACGGGGTAAAGATCTCCGAACGCTACAAGACCACCGATCAGGTCGAAAAGGCCACCATCGAAGAGCGCAACTACACCTTCCTGTATGAAGATGGCGACGGCTTCCACTTCATGAACCCGGAGACCTACGACCAGGTCCAGGTCTCCAAGGACGTCGTCGGCGACGCGGCCTCGTATCTTCAACCGGACATGACCGTCAAGCTGTCGACCCACGACGTCAACGTGGTCTCGCTCGCGCTGCCCCAGCGCGTCACGCTGGAAGTGGTCGAAACCGAGCCGGTCACCAAGGGCCAGACCGCCTCGTCCTCCTACAAGCCGGCGGTGCTGTCCAACGGCGTGCGCACCACCGTGCCGCCGCACATCGCGGTCGGCACCCGCATCGTGGTCATGACCGAGGACGGTTCCTACTCAGAGCGAGCCAAGGACTAGCAGAGAGCGGGGCAGTCGGAACAGGTGCCGCCGGGGGGCGAGACAGTGGTTGGGAAGGGGTTCCGCTTCGTCTCGCTGCTTCTGGCGTCGCTTTCGTTCCTCATTGCCGCACCGCTCGCCGCGGACGAATTCCGCAGCCCCTCGCTCACGGCCCTGCGCGTCGACTGGCGCGCAGCGCTCGACCAGCTCCGCGCCGAGATCAACA
>NZ_JALBGZ010000653.1:0-3541 GCF_023006515.1 Bradyrhizobium sp. PRIMUS42 | reverse complement strand
CGGATCAGGAGGGCGGCATCGTTGGGCATCTCGCGCCGCCGCTGACGAAAGTGCCGGCGCTGGCGACACTCGCAGGGCTTGCTCCCGACGGCCAGCAGGCCAAAGCCGAAGAGTTCGGCCGCATCCATGGCCGCGAGCTCGCGGATCTCGGCGTCAACCTCAATCTCGCCCCAGTGCTCGACCTCAAGCCACCGGCGCGGCGTAACCGGCTCGATTTCCACACGCTGATCGGCCAGCGCGCGATCGCGACCGATCCGGCTGTCGTGAGCACGATTGCGAGCGCTTATGTGCGCGGGCTGGAGCAGTCAGGCGTCGGTGCCACGCTCAAGCACTTTCCGGGCATCGGCCGGGTGCGTGCCGACACACATCATTTCAGCGCCAATCTCGACACGCCGGTGAGGGAGCTCGAGGCATCCGACTGGCTCCCGTTCCGCGACGTGCTATCGCATTCGCGCAGCGCGCTCATGGTCGGCCATGTCACGCTGACCGCCGTCGATCCCGATCGCGCCGCCTCGCATTCGAAGCGCGTCGTCGAGGGCATCATCCGCGAGACATGGGGTTACCAGGGAGTGGTGATGACCGACGACCTCGTGATGGGCGCGATCTACCAGAACGACGTCTGCAACGCCGTGGTCGAGGCGATCAATGCCGGCGTCGATCTGCTGCTGGTCGCCTATGACGGCGCGCAGTTCTACCGCGTCTTCGCCTGTGCCCTGGACGGGGCGCGGCAGGGCAAGCTCGACGCAGCAATGCTGCGCGCAAGCGCGGCGCGGCTTGAGCGGGGTTTCTCGATTACGCAGGCGCGCGCGGCGTCAGGTGTGCTGCGCGTCGTCGATAGGCACTAAAGCGCGATGCGATTAGGATGAATCGTCACCGCGCTTTAGGTTGTTGTTTAAGCATGATCTTTTCGGAAAACCGCTGCGCACTTTTCCGGATCATGCTTTAGCCCTTCGCGAACTGGCGGTAGTCCGGTTCGCGGTGAAACCAGAACTCGTAGCCGGTGACGGCCTTCTGCATCGCGACATCGTGGATCGGCTGGTTGAGCGGAACGACGGGAACGTCGCGCATGCAGAGCGTGATGAAATCCTTCACGCACCGGTCGTACTCCGCCGCATCAGCCGTGAACCGCGCCTTGTCGATCAGCGCGTCCATCTCCTTGTTCTGATAGGATGAGATGTTGAAGATCGAGTTGTTGCCGTGGAAATTCCAGTAGAAGTAGTATTCGGGATAATCCAGCCAGCCGCTGAAGCGGTTGAGCGCGAGCGGCAGCTCCTTCTTGTTCAGCGTCGTGCGCCAGTTCGCGCCGGGGATTTTCTCGATTCCCGCCTTGATGCCGATCTTGGCGAGGCTCTCCTGGATCAGGATCGCAGTCGGCTCGCCGACGGTCGCGGTGCCTGTGTCGAGCGACAAGGTCGTCTCCAGGCCGGACTCGAAGCCTGCTTCCTTCATTAGCGCCTTGGCCTTGTCGAAATCGGTGACATAGGGAAACGGCTGCGGCCAGACCGGCTTTGAGACCTCTGCCGCTCCGCCATACATCGGAACGGCACGCCCAAAGAACGCACTACTCTGGATCTGCTCATAAGGCATCGCCCAGGCGATGGCCTGGCGCAGCTTCACATTGTCGAACGGCGGCTTCGCGGTGTTGAGCGCGACGTACCAGAGCGCGTTCGGGATGGGCACGCCCGACACCTTGACCTTGCCCTCCCTGATGATCTGCTCGAAATCGCGCGGCGCAAAGCCGCTGGAGATGTCCGCATCGCCCCGCTCCAACATGGCGCGGCGCGTACCCGCGGAGGGGACGTCGCGCGCGATCACGCGCTTGACTTTCGGCAGCGGGCCGCTCTTCCAGTCGTCGAACCGTGCCAGCACGGTTTCGCTGCCCGGCTTCCAGCTCTCGATCTTGTAGGCGCCGCCGCCGGCCTCGTTGTTCCTAAGCCACGCCAAAGTCCAGGGGTCTTCCGGCGTCGCATTCTTTTTCGCCAGCTCGGAGTTGATGATGAAGGGCACGACGACCGCGACGTTGAACAGCAGCATCTTGTCCTTGCGGACATAGTCGATGCGGAAGGTGTGGTCGTCGACGACGACGAACTGCTCGGGCTTCTCCAGCGATCCTGCCGACATCTGGAAGGTCGGAAAGCCACCGACCTTCACCGCGCGGTCGAACGACCATTTGACGTCCTTGGCGGTCACAGGCGAGCCGTCGTGGAATTTCGCGTCCTTGCGGAGCCTGAAGGTGCAGGACATGCCGTCGGCCGCAACCTCCCAGCTTTCGGCGAGCTCGGGCGCGAGCTTGTCGCGATCGTACGAGACCGTCCCGTCGGGCAGCGTCTTCGAGGCGTAGGTCAGCAGCCGGTCGTAGCAGTTCCAGCACATGCCGTTCACGGTCTGGTTGGAGCCGACGCCCTGCATGTCGAGCGAGTTCGGCCCGAGCTCCTGCACCACCAGCAGCGTCTCGCTGCGCCCCTGCGCCCAGGCGAAGCGCGGGGCGAGGGTCGTCCCGGCGATACCGAAGCCGCCGAGCACGACGCTACGCCGGTTGATGTCGAAAGATGATGCGCTCATCGCTGCCTCCTCGAGAGAATTGCACGATGAGGAGGCAAGGCGCATGCCATGCGCAGCTAGCTCCGTAGCGCGATCAACCCTTCGATCATCGCACGCACGAGGCGCGCGATTTCTTCGCGCAGCGCCGGCAGCGGCACGGCAACCAGCTTCTGCTCCAGTCCCAGTGCCACCATGCCATGCACGGCCGAGAACAGGCTGCGCGCGGTGATGCCGAGCTCCTCGGAGCTACGGTTCGGAAATAGCGTGGCCAGCGGCTGGTAGATGTGGCGGAACAGTTGCATCTGGTCTTCGACGGACCAGTCGGGGACGATCTTGTCAGTCTCCATGCGGTGCTCGAACAGCGCGCGCCAGAGCTGGAGATTTTCCGCCGCGAAATCGCAATAGGCGATGGCGATGCGGACCAGCGTCTCTTGCGGCACTGCCTCGCCCGGGCTGACCGCGGCACTGAGCGCCTCGTCGAGCCGAAGCAGCGTGCGCGAGCCCACGCGTAGGATCAGCTCGTCCATGTCGGCCACGAGATTGTAGACGGCGCCGTTGGCGCAGCCGATCTCGCGGGCGAGATCGCGGGTTTTCAAACCGGACAATCCGCGCTCGGCGATCATCCGCTCCGCCGCCAGGATCAGGTCGGTTCGAAGTTTCTCTCGACGTTCCAAGGCTTTAGACATATGTCAGCCAAATTTTGAGCGTTGCTCAAATTTCTCTTGAACGTTGTTCAAGTTCTTTGCTACAAAGAGTTGGTGAGCAACGCTCATAACAGGGAGTAGCCAATGTTCAAGACAGTCGTGACACTTTTCCGCGGCAGCGTGGCCGCCGCGGGCGAAGAGCTGGAAGACCGGACGGCCCTTCTGATCCTCGACCAGCAGATGCGCGATGCGGCTGCAGCCGTCGAGCGCAGCAAGCGGACGCTGGCCTTGGCAATCGCGCAGGATCAGCAGGAAGGCCGCAAGCTCGAGGCGACCGTGGCGCGCATCGCCGATCT
>NZ_JALBGZ010000652.1:0-3545 GCF_023006515.1 Bradyrhizobium sp. PRIMUS42 | reverse complement strand
CTTGCCGTGCGCGCGGTGGCGGATGCGCGGCAGCTGACGGCGCTGGTCGACAGTAGCGCACGCGCTGCGGCGTAAGGCAGCCACGAAGACAGTGCGCTCCCTCCCCCCGCTTGCGGGGGAGGGTTGGGGAGAGGGTATCTCCGCAATGGGACAATCCCCCAGAGGAAAGAACCCTCGCCCGCGCGCGGGACGATGCTTCGCATCGCCCGGGGCGCGACCTCTCCCGCAAGCGGGAGAGGTGCACCACCGTCGCGGCTACAACTCGGCTCAATCTCACTACAGCCGTAACACCGGCCTGCTGCAACGCAGCGGCATGGGCCTGCTGCGAAAGCACGAATTGACTTCGTCGAGATCGTTGCGACAGATGAGCGCGGGCCTGCGGTGATGACCGCTGGTCCAACGAAAAGCTCCGGGAGGGGACCAGATGTTCGATCGACGCGACCTGCTCAAAGGAGCGGGCTTGACCGCCATTACGGCCACACTGAATTCCACCAAAGCGCTGGCACTCGATACCGTCACGCTCCCGTTCGCCAATGGCGAACGGCCGCTGGTGAAATATCCGCAGAAGCGGCCGATGATCGGCCTGACCAGCCGACCGCCGCAGCTCGAGACGCCGTTTGCGATCTTCAACGACGGCCCGATCACGCCCAACAACGCGTTCTTCGTGCGCTATCACCTCTCCGACCTGCCCTACAATCTCGATCCCGACAAGTTCACGCTGGAGGTCAAGGGCAAGGTCGACAAGCCGCTGAAACTTTCGCTGAAAGACATCAGGAAGATGAAAGCGACGGAGCTGGTCGCCGTCGCACAATGCTCCGGCAACAGCCGCGGCTTTTTCGAGCCGCGCGTCGCAGGCGGCCAGCTTGCCAACGGCGCCATGGGCAATGCGCGCTGGCGCGGCGTGCCGCTGAAGGCCGTGCTCGACATGGCCGGCGTGCAGAGCGGCGCCAAGCAGGTCACGTTCAACGGCATGGACGGGCCGGTCAGCGACAAGACGCCTGATTTTGTCAAGGCACTCGATATCGATCACGCCACCGACGGCGAGGTGATGCTGGCCTATGGCATGAACGGCGAGGATTTGCCGTTCCTCAACGGCTTTCCGCTGCGCCTGATCGTGCCCGGCTATTTCGGCACCTACTGGGTCAAGCACCTCAACGAGATCACCGTCCTCGACAATGTCTATGACGGCTTCTGGATGAAGTCGGCCTATCGCATTCCTGATACGCCAAACAACGCAATCGAGCCCGGCACCGCGCCGAAGGCGACGATCCCGATCAACCGCTTCACCATCCGCTCCTTCATCACCAGCGTGCCTGATGGCGCCAAGCTGAAGGCGGGAGCTGTGACCCTGCGCGGCATCGCCTTCGACGGCGGCAAGGGCATCAAGGAGGTCCAGGTCTCCACCGACGGCGGCAAGACTTGGGTGGGCGCAAAGCTCGGCAAGGATCTCGGTAAATACGCGTTCCGCGAATGGAAGCTGCCGGTGAAGCTCGCGGCGGGCACCGTTGAGCTCAAGGTGCGCGCCACCGGCAATGGCGGCGAGACGCAGCCGGACACGCCACGCTGGAACCCGGCGGGCTATTTGCGCAACGTCGTCGAAACCGTCCGCGTGACCGTGGCCTGAAGGAGAATGATCATGCAGCGCACCGTTCTCCTGGCCATTGCCCTTGCCCTTGCCGCCGCGGTGGGGGCGGCCCTTGCCGCGCCGGTCAATTACAAGACCCCTGATGAGGTCGCGGCGCTCAAGCCCGGGCCCAATCTCGACGTCGTGCAGGGCAATTGCAGCGCCTGCCACTCGGCCGACTACATCAAGACGCAGCCGCCGATGAAGGACAGGAAAGGCTTCTGGCAGGCCGAGGTGACCAAGATGATCAAGGTCTATGGCGCACCGATCGACGATGCCGACGTCGGCAAGATCGTCGATTATCTGGCCGCGACGTATTGACGGATGGCGCGCAGCATCGGGCCATTTGACCGCGAAACGGGCAAAACCGGTAAAAGCGCCGCGAAGTTGAGCGGAATTCGGCGAAATGCTGATGTGGTTTGAGCTACCAAGCCCGCCACATTCCGCGTATCCTGTTAGGACCGAACCGGCCGGTTGGCGGGGACTGGCGGTTCGAGATCTCGGAGGAAGACCCGCGGAGAAGTCGTGATGGCTAAAGGTACGGTCAAGTGGTTCAACCCGACGAAGGGTTATGGATTTATCCAGCCTGCGTCGGGCGGCAAGGATGTGTTCGTGCATATCTCGGCAGTGCAGAAAGCCGGTTTGTCCTCCCTCAATGAGGGGCAGACGGTGGAATACGAAGAGATCGCAAACCGGGGCAAGACCTCCGCAGAGAACCTCAAAGTCTAAGCCCGCCAGCTTTTGCTGCCTCCCGGATCTGTCCGGGAGCCGGGCCAAAAAAATTTTAGAAGACGGTGAGTGCATTCGACGACAGGCGTTGCGATTGCACACGGAGAGCTATTTTTCGCGCGAAGACCGCTCGTTCAACGCCACAGCAATGACAATCGCGACGGCATTTCGTCAGCCCACCGGCAACGGTGCGTCGCGCTTGATCTCTTCCATCACCGCATAGGTCCGCGTCTCGCGCACGCCCGGCATCGACAGCAGGGTCTCGCCGAGGAAGCGTCGATAGGCGGTCATGTCCGCAAGCCGCGCCTTCACAAGATAGTCGAAGCCGCCGGCAACCATGTGACACTCCAGCACTTCGGGCGCGAGCTTCACCGCGCGCGCAAACCGCTCGAAATTATCCGGCGTGGTCTTGTCGAGCAGCACCTCGACGAACACCAGGAGCCCGAGGCCGAGCCGGTGTGGGTTGAGCCGCGCGCCATAGCCCTCGACAAAGCCCTCCCGCTGCAACCGCTTCAGCCGCTCGCCGACCGAGGTGGGCGACAGCCCGATGCGCTCGGCGAGGTCGACATTGGCGATGCGCCCGTCCTCCTGCAGAATGGAGAGGATTCTCCGGTCGATTCGATCCAGTTCCATGGTTTATGCGGTCAAATGGCTTATGATCTTCACTTTCTAAGGCAAACCAGCTAGATTGTCTATCGAACTACGGTAACGCCGGCATTATCCTGGATTGCAGCCACAGGACCCGCCATGCCGAACATTCCGCCGCCCTTCACCGCCCCCTACGCAGCCGATGACGCCGAGATCGCCGCGCGCCTGTTGCCGGCGTCGCATCTGTCCCCGCCGCAGGAGACGCGGATCGACCGCACCGCGACGCGGCTGATCGAGGCGATCCGCAAGCGCGACGAACGGCTCGGTGGGGTCGAGGACATGCTGCGGGAGTTCGCACTGTCGACCAAGGAAGGGCTCGCGCTGATGGTGCTGGCCGAGGCGCTGCTGCGCGTGCCCGACGCGCGCACCGCCGACCAGTTCATCGAGGACAAGCTCGGCGAGGGTGACTTCATCCACCACGAGACCAAGTCCACCGCCTTCCTGGTCAACGCCTCGGCCTGGGCGCTCGGCCTGTCGGCGCGGGTGATCCAGCCCGGCGAAACGCCCGACGGCACCATCGGCCGGCTGGTGAAGCGACTCGGCG
>NZ_JALBGZ010000651.1:0-3546 GCF_023006515.1 Bradyrhizobium sp. PRIMUS42 | reverse complement strand
CGAAAGGCGCGAAAGCGGCCACGAGACGATCGAGCTCGGCCCTGGCCTCGTCGACGAGACCGGCGGAGAGGAACGTGCGGCCGCAGCACAGAGGACGGCTGCCGCGCGCAGGCTTCGGCAGATGCACGCGATAGCCGCCAGCTGTCAGCACGCGCAGCGCGGCGTCGAGGTTCTCGCGCTCATAGATGCGATTGAAGGTGTCGGCGAACAGCACGACTTCGCGGCCGGTCTCGGGTCCAACCACTTCCGCCGCCGGCGCAAACACGTCGCTGCGGAAGGCGGGGAGCGCCCGGCGCGCGCTGATGCCGGCAAAGCGCTCGAACAGTTTTCGCAATAACGGGCTGCGATTGCGCAAATTCGCCAGCGGCGCCAAGCGCGAGGCGAGGCCGGCATAACGCGGGAGATAGCCGACCAAGCGGTCGCGCAGCGTCAGGCCGTGGCTGGCGGCGCGCGCGGCGAGCACCTCGATCTTCATCTTGGCCATGTCGACGCCGGTTGGGCATTCATGGCGGCAGGCCTTGCAGGAGACGCAGAGTTTCAGCGTCTCCATCATTTCGTCGGAGGAAAGCGCGCCCTCGCCGAGCTGGCCGGAGATCGCGAGCCGCAGCGTGTTGGCCCGGCCCCGCGTGACATCCTTCTCGTTGCGCGTCGCACGATAGGACGGGCACATCACGCCGCCCTCGAGCTTGCGGCAGGCGCCGTTGTTGTTGCACATCTCGACCGCGCCCTGGAAGCCGCCGCCGGCGCCGGGCCAGGCGGACCAGTCGAGCTTGGTCTTGAACTCGCCGACGCCATAGTCGGGCTTGAAGCGGAACAGCGAGCGGTCGTCCATCCTGGGCGCATCGACGATCTTGCCGGGATTGAGGACGCCCTCCGGGTCGAAACGCTGCTTCACCTCCCTGAAGTCTGCGACGAGACGTTCGCCGAACATCGTCTCGTGGAATTCCGAGCGCACCAGGCCGTCGCCATGCTCGCCGGAATGCGAGCCCTTGTATTCGCGCACCAGCGCAAACGCTTCCTCGGCGATGGCGCGCATCGCCTTGACGTCTTTCTCCAGCTTCAAATTCAGCACGGGGCGCACGTGCAGGCAGCCCTCGGAGGCGTGGGCATACATCGTGCCGCTGGTGCCGTGCCTGGCGAAGACTTCGTTCAGCCGCGCGGTGTAGTCGGAGAGGTGCGGCAGCGGCACGGCGCAGTCCTCGACGAAGGAGACCGGCTTGCCCTCCTGCTTCATCGACATCATGACGTTGAGGCCGGCGGCGCGGAAATCCGCGATGCCGCTCTGCAGCGCCGGCTCCGTGATCTCGACCACGCCGCCCCATTTGCGCGTCTCGTTGGTCCAGCCGAAGCCGAGATCACCCATCAGCTCGCCGAGCTGCTTGAGGCGCACGAGGTTATCCGCCTGGTCTTCCTCCGCGAACTCGACCACCAGCACGGCGTCAGGATCGCCCTTGATCGCAGCAGAGATGATGGGGCGGAACATCGCGATGTCGCGGCCGAGCGCGAGCATGGTGCGGTCGACCAGCTCGACCGCAATCGGTTTCAGCTTGACCAGATGCTGTGCCGCATCCATCGCCTCGTAGAAGCTGCCGAAATGGCAGACGCCGAGGGCCTTGTTGCGGATCACGGGCCACAGCTTCAGCTCGACCTTGGTGGTGAAGGCGAGGGTGCCCTCGGAGCCGACCAGGAGATGCGCCATGTTGTTGCGCGCATTGCGCGGCACCAGCGCATCGAGATTGTAGCCGCCGACGCGGCGCTGCACTTTGGGAAAGCGCGCCGCGATCTCGTCGGCCTCACGGGTTCCGAGATCGAGCATGTCGCGGAACAGGGCGCCTGCGCTGTCGCTGGCCTCGACATCGGAGAGATCGCGCGAGATCTCGCCGAAGCGGCTGAGCGTGCCGTCAGCGAGCGCGGCCTCCATCGACAGCGTATTGTCGCGCATGGTGCCGTAGCGCAGGCTGCGGCCGCCGCAGGAATTGTTGCCGGCCATGCCGCCGATGGTGGCGCGCGACGCCGTGGAGACGTCGACCGGAAACCACAGGCCGTGCTTCCTGAGCTGGCGGTTGAGGTCGTCGAGCACGATGCCGGGCTCGACCACGCAGGTGCGGCCCTCGACGTCGAGCGACAGGATCCGGTTGAGGTGCTTCGAGAGATCGACCACGAGCCCGTCATTGACGGTCTGACCGCATTGCGAAGTGCCGCCGCCGCGCGGGGTGACCTTCAGCCCCTCGTCGCGGGCAATCGCCAGCGCCCGCAGGGCCTCGTCCATGGTCTTCGGGACCACCACGCCTGATGGGATGATCTGGTAGAACGAGGCGTCGGTGGCGTAGCGCCCGCGGCTGAAGGGGTCGAACAGGACGTCGCCGGTGATTTCCCGGGCCAGACGTGCGGCCAGACGGTCCGTTTGGACCGATTCCGGTGATTTTCCAGCCACTTCCGCCGCCATGGTCCGCTCTCGCCCGTTCGCCGGCACCGTCTTGCCCCCCGTCACGGCCCTTGGCAAGCGAGCCCTGCTTCTTGTGCATTGACGGACCCCGCCGGGCGAGGGACAAGCCCGGGGAATAATGATATGCGAGCGGCTCGCCGGAGCCCCCAATGCGGGCCCTCGGACGCTCGAGCCAAGACAGCCTCAAAGACCGGGAAGGACGCCGATGACCGTGCACACTGGAAGGCATTTCCTACAGATTCCAGGACCGACCAATGTGCCCGACCGGGTGCTGCGGGCGATGGACATGCCGACGCTGGACCATCGCGGTCCGGAGTTCGCCGAGCTCGGTTTTGCGGTTCTCGCCTCGATGCAGCGGGTGTTCCGCACCAAGCAGCCCGTGATCATCTTCCCCTCGTCCGGCACTGGCGCCTGGGAAGCGGCGATGGTCAACGTGTTCTCGCCCGGCGACAAGCTCCTGATGTGCGAGACCGGCCAGTTCGCCGTGCTGTGGCGCGGCATCGCCGACAAGTTCAAGCTCGACGTCGACTTCATCCCGAGCGACTGGCGCCACGGCGCCGACCTCGCCGAGATCGAGAAGCGTCTTGTCGCCGACAAGCAGCACGCGATCAAGGCGGTCTGCGTCGTGCACAACGAGACCTCGACCGGCTGCGTGACGCCGCCGCTGGAGGTGCGCAAGCTGCTCGACCGCGTCAAGCATCCGGCGCTGCTGATGGTCGATACCATCTCCGGCCTCGGCTCGATGGAATATGAGCACGACGCCTGGGGCATCGACGTCTCGGTCGCGGGCTCGCAGAAGGGCTTGATGCTGCCGCCCGGCCTCGGCTTCAACGCCGTCTCGGACAAGGCGCTGGCCGTGGCGAAAGCCAATCCGGGCATGCGCTCCTATTGGGACTGGCAGGAGGTGATCAACTTCAACAAGCTCGGCACCTTCCCCTATACGCCCGCGACCAACCTGCTCTACGGCCTGCGCGAAGCGGTGAAGATGCTGGAAGAGGAGGGGCTGGAGAACGTCTGGACCCGCCACAAGCGCCACAGCGCGGCGACGCGCGCCGCGGTCATGGTCTGGGGCCTGGAGACGCAGTGCGCCGACCCGGCGG
>NZ_JALBGZ010000650.1:0-3569 GCF_023006515.1 Bradyrhizobium sp. PRIMUS42 | reverse complement strand
ATCCCACCATTCGCCATCGGGGCCGGAAGGCTTTGGCTCTCGGCCGGTGAAGCGTTTCCAGAGCGCGACGATCTTCTGCAGGCCGTTGATCGACGGCATTGTGACATAGAGCCTGTACGTCGCGCCGCGCCATGCCGACAGCGTGCGCGCCGCTCTGTCCGGCTGGATGGGCCACGCAAAGCCGTTTGCGTTCGAGCTGGCCTATGCGGCCGCCGGCGGTGTCGAACGCATGCGCGTCGGCACGCCTCCGGTGCTGGCGATGGCGGCGCTGGAGGCTTCGCTCGACATCTGGGACCGCGTCGATATCGCGGAGGTCCGTGCGCGTTCGCTGGCGCTCACCGATCTCCTGATCAGCGAGGTCGAACGCCGCTGTCCGTCCTTGAAACTCGTCACCCCACGCGCCCATGAGCGCCGCGGCTCGCAAGTCTCCTTTGCCTTCGACGGCGGCTACGCCGCCATGCAGGCCCTGATCGCCCGCGGCGTCATCGGCGATTTCCGCGCGCCTGACATCATGCGGTTCGGGATCACGCCGCTGTACATCGGTGAAAGCGAGATCATCCACGCGGCCGAGATCATCGAGGAGGTGATCGCAGGCGAGGTGTGGCGCCGGCCGGAGTATCAGGTCGTGAATGCGGTGACGTGAGGGAGGCAGTCTCTAACGGCGTCATTGCGAGGAGCTCTTGCGACAAAGCAATCCAGAATCCCTGTACCGAGGGATTCTGGATTGCTTCGCCTCGCTCGCAATGACGGCGGATAGATCAGGGGCGCTGGTCCCACAACGCCGTCACGATCGCATCAAGCCCATCCGTGAGTGCCGCCGGTCCCGGCTGCAGTATGATTGGTGACTTGATCTCGAAGATGCGGTCGTCGCGCACAGCCGGAATCTCATTCCAGCCATCGCGCTGCTTGATGCGGGCAGGCACGACCTTCTTGCCGCACCATGATGCGAGGATCACGTCGGGCGCAGCCTCGCGCACCGCCTCAACCGAGACGATGCGATCCATCGCGGCCTGCCGATGGCGCAACTCCGGAAACACATCTGCACCGCCGGCGATCTCGATCAGCTCGGAGACCCAGCCGATGCCCGAGATCAACGGATCGTCCCATTCCTCGAAATAGACCTTTGGTCGCGGCGAGGGGCGGGGCATTGCGGCGATCGCGGCAAGGCGCTTTTCGAAACCTCGCGCGAGTTCCTCCGCGCGTGCGGACACACCGACCAGCGCGCCCAGAGTCCGGATCATTGCGAGAATCCCGGCGACGTCGCGCTGGTTGAAGACGTGGACGTCGATGCCGGCGCGGACGAGGTCGGCGGAGATGCCGGCCTGCAGGTCCGAGAAGGCCAGCACCAGCTCCGGTTCCAGCGCCAGGATCTTCGGGATGTCCGCGGAGACGAACGCCGACACCCGCGGCTTCTCCCGGCGCACCTGCGGCGGGCGGACGGCGTAGCCGGAGACGCCGACGATGCGGTCCTGCTCGCCGAGCAGATAGAGCGTTTCAACCGTCTCTTCGGTCAGGCATACGATGCGGCGGGGCGGGAAATGGCGCATGGGACAAGCATATGCGCAAATACGAGAGCCGATGTCAGCATGGCCATTACCTCGAACGTCATTGCCTTGCTACGCGAAGCCATTCACGCTGACACAACAATGGATTGGGAGGACATCTGATGACGCCGCTCGAGAAACTTAAAGCGATGAAGATGCCGTTCGCCGAGCTCAAGGGCGTCGAGTTCGTCGAGGCCGAGAAGGACCGCGTGGTGGCGCGGATGACGGTCCGGCCCGATCTCTGCACGATTCACCACACCATCCATGGCGGGGCCGTGATGGCGCTGGCCGATTCCGTTGGCGCGGCCGCGACCGTGATCAACCTGCCTGACGACGCCAAGGGCACGACCACGCTGGAGAGCAAGACCAATTTCATCGGTGGGGCGAAGGAGGGAACCACTGTCATTGCCACTGCGACCCCGGTTCACCGGGGCCGGCGGACCCAGGTCTGGACCACCCGGCTGGAGACCGAAGACGGCAAGCTGGTCGCGGTGGTGACCCAGACCCAACTGGTCCTCGTATGACTACGGGACCTTGATCTCATTAACGAATTAGTCGCCCCCATGCCCGAAACTTGGGCAGGTTCCCGCCTTGAAAAGTATGTTGCGACGCACAATATTCGGGACCTAGGGATTCGAACGCCTCCTCGAGGGACACCAAGAGGAGTTTTGACGTGGCACTTGAAGACACTACCCGCATGCCGTCCGTTCCGGGCTATGTGCGGACCCTGAGCCAGCTGGAAGAATTGCCGCTTCTGCGCGATCACCTGCTGAGACTCGATGCCGAAAGCCGGCACGATCGCTTCAACGGCTTTCTCGACGACAGCTTCATCGAGCGATACGCCGCGCGCTGTGCCGAGGATGGCACCGTGATCGTCGCTTACATCGTGGACGGCGTTGTCCGCGGTGCGGCCGAACTGCATCCGGAGGAAGACGATTCTCTGCCTGAAGTCGCCTTCAGCGTGGAAGCCTCTGCACGCCGCCAGGGCGTCGGCACCGTGCTGTTCCGCCGCCTGATCGCGGAGGCGCGCTGGAAAGGCTATAAGCGCCTGCGCATCACCACGGGCGCCGAGAACCACGCGATGCGGGCGCTCGCAAGGAAGTTCGGCGCGCATCTGGCTTTCCGTCATGGCGAATCGACCGGCACCATTGATCTCGCCAAGACGCCTGAGGCCGAACTCGCCGATCTCGCGGCTTCGCCGTTCACGGCCGGGCGCGCTCTTCTCAGCTTCAACTCGACCTGCTGGAAGATCATCTCCAGCATGTACGGCAATCGCGCCGCCTGACCTAAAAAAGCAGGACCGGAATCAAAAAAGCGGACCGGCAAAACCGGTCCGCTTTCGTATTGGGGTGGAGAATCAGGCGTTCAGGTGCCGGTGCGCTTGTCGTTGCCGAAACGGCGGACGACGCGGCGTTCGACTACGACGGAGCGCTGTGCACCCTGTTCACCGGCGATCACGCGCGTCGCAGTGATGCGGCTGTTGGTGCGCGCCTGCTTCTTTACCTCGGCCTGCACGACGTCGAGCGGCATCCCCATCAAGGCTGCGGCGATCTCGGCCTGCTGCTCATGATCGTCGGTGATGCCGATGGCGGCGAAGATCGCCTCGTCCAGAGTGGGCGGATCATGGCGGACGCGCCGCGTGCCATATTTGGTATTCCAGTCTGCGCTCATAACGGCCTCGTTTTGATGCCGGGATACCTAGTGCCACAGATGTTGCATTGCAATATGAAATTGGTGTGGCATCTCAGCTATGCAGCGGTCGGGTGTCAGGGTAGTGACGCGACACCGACATTGATCGCAATCCGTGGTTGCGGCCAGCGCTTCAGGGCGGCGTGTCCGGCCTCGGTGAGCCCGTAAATTCCCCGGTCCGCCCGTTCGAACCAGCCATACACATTGTTAAGCAAGATTTTGCCGGCATCAGGACAATGTTCGCGCAATTCGCGCACGCGCCGCGGCCCGTCAGCGAGCGCCGAGGCGCAGGCCAGCGCCTGTTGCCGATAGGCCGTCATGATCGGCGCGCGGGTG
>NZ_JALBGZ010000064.1:0-15677 GCF_023006515.1 Bradyrhizobium sp. PRIMUS42 | reverse complement strand
GTCGGCGCGGACGGCGGCCGCGAGGAATTCGGCAGGATCAAGCTCGGCCGGGCGGCTCTCGGGCTGCCGGTCGGAGGGCTTGCCCGGGCGGATGGATTTGATTGTAGCGTCCATATCGACTCCGTTCGACGGCCTCGCGGCCGGAGTGTCACCGGCAGACGGGGCGGCCAAGCCGCCGGACGCCTGAAGAGAACAGTTTTGGCGCAAAGGGTCCGCAAGCTGCAATGCCGGCCGCACAGTTGGAAATCGCCGCCGGCGCGCTGCTGGACTGTTTTTCCGCCAGTTCCGACCCTATATAGGGCCGTGGACGCCGCCCGCCAAGGCCGATCGGGTGCGGAAGTGCTGGACTCCATCACATGCTGAACGACATCTACAACAAGCGGATCATCGAATTGGCCGGGAATATTCCGCGCCTCGGACGGCTATCGGACCCCGATGCCTCCGCCACCGCCCACTCCAAGCTGTGCGGTTCGACCGTCAAGATCGATCTCAAGATGACCGGAGACACCGTCACCGACTTCGCTCATGACGTGAAGGCCTGCGCCCTCGGCCAGGCCTCCTCATCCATCATGGCAAGTCGTATCGTCGGCTCGACTGCGAGCGAACTCCGTGAGTTACGCGAAACTGTTCGCAAGATGCTGAAGGAGAACGGTGCGCCTCCTGAAGGCAAATGGGAGGAGATCAAGTTCCTCGAGCCGGTCCGCGACTACAAGGCGCGCCATGCCTCGACGCTTCTGACCTTCGATGCCGTGGTTGACGCCATCGGCCAGATCGAAGCCAAAGCCAAGCAACCGGCTGTGGCGCAGGGCTGAGACCTCTCCCGTCGTTCCGGGGCGATGCACAGCATCGAACCCGGGGATCCGGATCGCGGTCGAGATTCTCAGGTGCGCAATTGCGCACCCTAGTTCGCGCTACGCGCGCCTGACTGCCAAGATTGAAGAGTTTACTTCGGCGCCGCCGGGGCCGGCGCGGCCACACCGCCGGTCGGCACGATGGCTTCCGCCGTCTTGGTCGACTTGGCAGGCTGCTCCGGTTCCACGCCGAACCTGGCCTGCGTCTTCGGGGCAAGCTCCGCCATCGCCGGCGCGGAGATGTCCACGTGCGGCAGCACGTCGGCAACGAGATCTGTCGTCACGAGATTGGTGAGCTTGAGCTCGCCGGCGTCCAGCTCATGCAGATCTTCCCAGGGTGGAACGCTGAGCGCGAGCGACAGCAGGTCGCCCGCTCCGCCCATGTCGAAGGTGTATTTGGCGAGCCGGCCGATGTCGCGTTCCACGATCATCAGGTCCTGCGCGCTATAACTCGCCGCTTTGGCATCATCGGCGCGGTCGCCCATCCAGATCTGGTGGACGCGGACATGGGCGGCTTCCGGCACGTAACGCTTCTTGCCGGCCAGCAGCAGGAACACGCACATGGATTCGCAATAGGCCTCAGGCGCGACCGCCGGACGAGCCGACTGCCCGCCGCGAAGGCTTACGCCGACCGTGGTCAAGAACCCGAGATTGCGGAAGCGTCGGCCAAGCGTGATCGCGTCATTGACGGAACCGCCGCTGGAATCGAGCACCACGGTAGCACCGCCGAGCTGGCGACCACGGGAAAACTCTTCGAAATCCTTCGGTGTATCGGCGGTGATGATGCCTACTGCGCTGACCCAGCCGCGGCAGTTTGGCTCGCAGGCGATCCAGTTGAACTTCATCGGCAGCTTGCGCTCTTCGAGAGCAGCCCCGGCGCGGGCCGACGACCCGAGTGTCGCGACGGCGCCAGCCAGCACGACTCCACATACGGCGGTTCCCACCAGCAACCAGCCGCGAAGATCAAGGGAGTTCAGAAGTCTCAATCTGGTTCCTTCCCCAAGCCCCAAAGGTCCGTAACAATCCCCGGTAGCGCCCACTGAGTCCATCATACACGTGTATGATTCTACACGTGGGCGTCACAAAAATGGTATCCGGGGGAATACAGATCGTCCACAGGCACTTGCTGCACTGCTCCCAAAAAGCATGTAAAATATGGCGCAGAAACAACAGCTTACAGTTCCCTGCGCCGGAACCGTGCAATACGTCGCCTAACGTGGCAGCACAGCGCACATGAAGCATTCAGCCTGCGGGCATTGTTCCAGTCCGGTCGAAGGGGCGCTTCGACTCCCGCGCAGATTTGGCCGTGCGCTGATCTGGCTCTATCGGCATACGCTGTCGCCCCTGGTCGGCTACAATTGCCGGCACCTGCCGACCTGCTCGGCCTATGGCGACGAGGCGATCGAACGGTTCGGGCTCTGGGCCGGCGGATGGATGACGCTCGCGCGCCTGCTCCGCTGCAATCCGTTTGGCACGTCGGGCATCGACAATGTGCCGCTCACCGCGCCGCAACGCGCGCGCTGGTATCTGCCATGGCGCTATGCCCGCTGGCGCGGCGTCAATGCATCGTGAGATTGCTGCGATGCCTTGCGCATCGATGGCCTGAGCGGAACCTTGGACTTCCGTCCCGCGTTGTTTTGATGCTCCCCCGGGAGGAAACAACAATGCGCTGGAAAATCAGCCCTCATCTTCACTTCAGACTCGAGCCCACCCCCGGCTCCAGGCGGCACCACGACCCCAGAACCATGGATCTGCTCGCGATCGTCGCCTTGCTGGCGCTCGTGCTCGGCTCGGGCTGGTACCTGGCATCGAGCCTTGCGACGCCGCCGAGCACGACGGCGTTCATCGTGCCGAGCCAGAGCGTGCATTGGTAATCAGCGGAGCCAGTAGAAGCGCCCGGGCGGTGGCGGGACCGGCTCGGGTGGACGCAGTCGCTTTGGACGCGGCGGCTTTGGCGCCGGCTCCGCCGACGAGGTCGCCTCCCCGCCCGGTGCCGTTTCGGTGCCCGGCACCCTCACCGCCAGCAGCAGATTCGACTCGTGCATCCGCCAGCGATAGCCGACGCCAAAATCGATCGGCTGGGCACGTGTGAACAACTCGGCGTAGCGCGCCTGGGAGCGGCCGGGGAATTCGTCGATTGGCCCGAGATAGCGGCCGAACGGGAAGAACCGCCATTGCCGCGCGCTGTAGTTCGCAAGCGGAATGCCGGAATCGTCCTGGATGATGGTGGCACTGTTGGCGAGCAGCCAATCGCGCACGACGGTGAAGTGGCCGGAATGCAACAAATAGGACGCGCTCTTGAGCAGGCTGTTGCCGGGGCCAAGCGTCTCGCAGAATTTCAGGAAACCCGTGGCGCGCGCGCCGGAATTGGAAAGATCGGTCGAAAAATAATACAGGGTGCGCGTCTCGCCGTCGGGGCCTGCAAAGGTGATGCGGACGCCGCGCGTCGCGTTCCGTCCCGGATTGTCGTCGCCGACATGCACCCCGCCCTTATCGTCGAGCGCGAGCATCTCGACGTTGCGGATGGTCTTGCCGGAACGGGCGAGGAAGACATAGAGGATCGGCAACGTGCCGTTGACCTGGTTGGCGTGCAGGTCGACCTTCATCTGTTTGGTGATGAAGAACGAGAAGCTCAGGATCGAGCCGAGCGAACGCTCGACATTGTAGAGCGCCGCGCCCACCGAGCCGCGCGGCAGCCGCGTCAAATCGGGCACGGCGCCGACCGGCTCCAGCGCGCCGAGCACATAGGTGCTGGCCTTGGAATAGAAGGTGTTGGCGTAGAGGAAATCGGGCCCGCTGAACAGGTAGAACATGGTCGGCCGGGGCGCGGCGAGATTGACGTCGGCCCAATTGCGGATCTTCGAGAGCTGGCGCTGTTCGAGCTGGGCGAAGGCGCCGTCGAAGAACTTTGCATGGCGCTGCCAGCCCGGATCCTTGGTCAGCGGCACCAGCGGCGAGTCCGCCGAGGGCTGCATGCCCGCAAGGAAGCGCGCGGTGTCATCGAAGGTGACGTCCGCGGCGTTGGCGGACGAGACGGCCGCAGCCAGCAGTGCAAGAGCGGCGGCCGCAATTCTGAGGGGGCGAAACATGTCTATTCGCGATGTGATGAATTGCCAGCGGCGACCGGCCGCCTGCGGAAAACAGCATAAATCAACAGGCCCGAGAGCATGACGAGCATCCCCGAGAGCGACTGCACCGGCCGCTCGGTCAACAGGTAGTACATCATGAACGCGGTCACGAGCAGGAAAACGAGCGGCGTGAACGGGTATCCCCAGGCGCGATAGGGCCTCGGCAAATCGGGATCGGTGATGCGCAGCTTGATGACGCCGGCGACCGTGAAGAACGAGCAAAACAAGAGTGCGAACTGGATGAAGTCGAGCACCGCCTCGAAGCTGCGCGTGAACAACAGCAGATTGGCGACGACGAGCTGAAACAGGATGGCATAGGCCGGCGCGCCGCTCGCCGATCGCTTCGAGAAGACGCGTAAGGCGGGGATGTCCTCCCCCATCGTCATCATCACGCGCGGGCCGATCCACATCATCGCGGAGATCGAGGAGATCAGGCCGACGCAGATCATCGCGCCGACGATCCGGCCGCCGAGGCTGCCGAAGATGGCGCTGCCGGCGACACTGGCGACGTCGAGCTGGCCGGCGAGCGCACCGACCGGCGTGGAGTAGAGGAACACCGCGTTCAGCGCGACATACAGCACGAGCACGATCAGCGTGCCCACCAGCAGCGCGCGCGGCAGGCTCCGCTGCGGCGTGTTCATCTCACCGATGATGTAGGTCGCGGCATTCCAGCCCGAGAACGAGTACATCACGAAGACGAGCCCGATCGCGAAGGGCGCGCTGACGATGTGGGCGAGATCGCCCGGCTGCGGCATGAATGTGATCGGTTGCGGGGCAGCGATGACGAAGCCGGCGACCAGGAAGGCCACGATCAGCACGACCTTGATGATCGTCGAGATCAGCTGGAAGGTCGAGGAGTGCCTGACGCCGGTCAGTTGCACGAGCGAGACGAGCCACACCACGGCAATCGCGAGCGGGATCGGCGGCAGATCGGGCACGACCGATTTGGCGTATTCGCCGAACGCCATCGCCGCGAGCGCGACCGGCGCGGCAAAACCCACCGTGGCCGAGACCCAGCCGGCGAGAAAGCCGAAAGCCGGATGATAGGCACGCCCCAGGAAATTGTACTCGCCGCTCGAGCGCGGAAACATCGCCCCGAGCTCGCTGTAGGCGAACACCCCGCACAGCGCGACGATGCCGCCGACGGTCCACAGCAGCAGGATCGAGAAGCCGGAGGGGATATCCTTGACCTGGAAGCCGAGGCTGGTGAAGACACCGACCCCGATCATGTCGGCCACGACGATGGCGGTTGCAACCAGAGCCGAGACCCCGGTCCCGCTTCCGGGCAGCCGGCCAGTCCAGGGTGCGGTTCCCGCATCTGATGCCGTCATCGGGGTCCTTAACCTCAGGCGTCTTGCCTTGCGGGCGCATCGTGCAGTTTGGCCCAGTCAATTCAAGCAGAGTTAACAAGGGTTAAATGAGGCGACTGCAACGGGTATTTGAGCACCGCAATTCCTACACCCCGGCGAAAATGCTGCGTACGCCCCGGGAAACCCCGTTCCCCTCCCCCACAATCAGGACACGATTACGTGGTCCTTTTGAGCGTTCCGGATGTGGGGAAGTTTCTCCGGACGCTTAACGTCGCCTAAACGCCAATCGGCTCAATTGTCTCAAGATTGCCGATGGTTCGTGACTTGGGTTCGTGACTTGGGTTCGTTGCTTGGGGTCATGGGTGGATGGTCGGGGCCGTTCCGAAAATGAGAGCTGACAGTCGTGCCGATCGGACGCCGTCCGGTCGGCGCGGTCGTGCGCTCAGGATCGGCCTGACCTCAGCCTTGGTGCCGCTGTCGTTGACGCTGGTTCAATGCGGCAAGGCGCCGAACCCGGCAGCGCTCGCGGCGAACTCGCAGGCCAATGTCCAAGTGGTCAATCAGGTCGTCGCGAAAACCAATCAGCAAGTCGCAAGCGGCGACACGTTCGAGGATCGCTTCCCTGCCCCGCAATTCAGGGAGCGCTTCCCCTCGGCCAGCGAAAGTCTCCTGCAACGGCAGATGTCGGACTTCTCGCCCAAGCGCGCCGTGCAGCAACAGCCGCCCGAGCAGGCCCCCTACAAGGTCGCTTCGCTCGAGCCCCAGATCCCCTACAAGCGTCCGGCCCGCGACGACCTGACGACCCTCGTCAGCATGAAGTCGTCGGCCTTTCCCTATTTCGGCAACAACCCCGCCTCCGACGCGCCCTTCCTCAACATCTCCAAGGGCGATCGCCGTGGCCATCGCAGCTATTCCGGTCGCGTGTTCTGGCAGGACGAGACCTACAATGACAGCCGCGTGCTGATGCACGTGCCCGAGCATTTCGACGTGCGCAAGCCGGGCGTGATCGTGGTGTTCTTCCACGGCAATGGCGCAACGCTCGAGCGCGACGTGCGTGATCGCCAGCTCGTGCCCAAGCAGATCACCGATTCCGGCGCCAATGCCGTGCTGCTTGCCCCACAGATGGCGGTCGATGCCGCCGATTCCAGCGCCGGCAAGTTCTGGCAACCGGGCGGCTTCAAGCGCTTCATGGCGGAATCGGCCGACCACCTTGCCCGCGTCACCGGCGATCCCAATAGCGCACGCGCCTTCGCCAACATGCCGATCGTGATCGTCGGCTATAGCGGCGGCTTCCTGCCGACGGCCTGGAGCCTGGAGGTCGGCGGCATCAGCGACCGCGTCCGCGGCGTCGTGCTGCTCGACGCCGTCTATGGCGAAATGGACAAGTTCGCATCCTGGATCGAGAGCCACCGTACCGGCTTCTTCGTCAGCGCCTATACCCGTTACACCGCGCGGCGCGACCGCGAGCTGATGAGCATGCTCCGCCAGAAGGGCATCACCGTCGCCGAGGACATGGATGGACCGCTCCGTCCCGGCAGCGTGGTGTTCGTCGAGACCGGCGACGGCATCACCCATCGCGACTATGTCACCCGCGCCTGGACGCGGGATCCGCTCAAGGACGTGCTGGTGAAGATGTCGGCGACGCCGTCGCTGGCGCTGACGCGCGTCGCCTCCACCAATCCATCCGCGTCGAGCCGTTAGCTCCGATTGCGCCGGCCGGTATCCGACTGCGCTGCCTGCAATTTTCTCAGGACTTGATCAAAATGTGATGTTGATGGCGGACATCCCCGGAAGCCACCGGATTGCTTCGGCTGGCAACGATCCTAATTTGCCGGCCGAGTTGCGTTTGGAATTGCGACGACAGGCAGTGCGTCAGGGATTGTACAAGGTCGACTTCCACACGGTTCACGGAACCGCTGCGGCGTCGTCAATGTGACCAACGGCAAGATGCGCGGGGGCAATTCCGCCTTCGCCTTCATCGGCACCTACACGGGCGATTGCGACAGCATCACGGTCAAGATCTCGACCGAGCGCTACAATGACGATCCCTCCTTCAAGGCGCTGTTCGGCATCGACCGGATCACGCTGACGCTCGCGGGCCGGGAGGATGGCGACACCGCGGAATTCGAAGGCACCGCACTGCAATTGCCGGGCGTGGCCTTCAGGGCCGTGCTGAGCCGGATCAGCGACTAACTGTCCGGCTCCTGAACCTCAAGCTCTTGGTCTCAGGATTTCCTCGAGACTCGGCCTCAGGTTTCTTGACCTCAGTTCTTGGGTTCAGTTTTTGGGCAGCTTCGGAATGCTCTCGGCGAAGCCGTTGTAGCAGGTCAGCCGCTCGTCCTCTTCCTTGAAGAACCGGCAATCGGCGTAGCCCTTGGCCTTCGCCGGCTTCGGCTTCGGAGCCGGCGGCATCACCGCGTCGTAGCAATTGAGGCGGTCCTTGGTACCGTCGTCGATCTCGAGGCAGGCCTGCAGCCGCGCGGCGACCGACTGCGGCTTGCCCTTCGGCGCAGCGGCCGGCTTCGCCGCCGCCTCCTTGGTGCCTTTGGGCTTGACCTGCACCAGCGGCTTGTCCCCGACCATCGGTGGCTTGTCGGCTTGCGCGAACGCGGAGGCTGAATAGAGCACCGCGGCAACCGCCAGAATCATCCTCATCTCAGTCAACTCTCTTTGGTCCCCATGCCTCGCCTTCTAGCGCTCCCGCGCGCGGTTTGCCAAGCACCTTGCGCACACGAAAACGCGGGATTCAGGCCGTGGCGGCAGCGGGCCGGGGCCGGGTCAGGACCACCAGGATCAGCGCCAGCATGACGAAACCAACCGCGACGAAGCCGAGCGTATGCAGGAGCTCGCGGGCGAACAGCAGCCCGCCGAGCGCGGAGCCGACCGCCTGACCGATATAGAGCACGGAGGTGTTGAGTGCGACGGTCGCCGACGCCAGCCCCGGCGCGGCCGCGACCAGCCGCACCTGCTGCATCGAATTGGTCGAGGCAAAGCCGAGGCCCCAGATAGCAACCCCGGCCGTCATGAACACAAGCGTGCCCGCACCGAGCGCCCAGCCCGTTATCCCCGCAAGCAGCAGGCAGGTGAACAGCAGCGAGGTGCGATAAGGACCCCAGGTGTCGACGATGCGGGTGGCGAAGACGACGCCGAGGAAGCCGCAAACGCCGTAGAGCGCGAACACCATGCCGATCGCATCGGGGCCGGCGCCGGTGAGCTTGTTGAGCAGCGGGCCCATGAAGGTGAAGACGACGAACTGCCCCGACATTTGCAGCATGGTGATCGCAAGCAGCAGCAGGATCGTCCTGTTCCCGCTGACCTCGCTCCAGGTCTTCAAATCCACCGGTGCGCCCTTCAGGCCCGCCGGCAGCCGCAGCAGCAACAGCACGAAGCTGAGACAACCAAGCCCGCCGATCTCACCATAGGCCGCGCGCCAGCCATAGCGGCTGGCGATGAAGGTGATCAGGGGAAGGCCGACGGCGGCAGCCAGCGACCAGCCGAGAAAGATATAGGCGATAGTGCTGCCGCGCCGCTTCGCCGGCACGATCAACGCCGCCGTGCCGGCAGCCTGCGGCGTATAGAGCGCGCCGACCGCGAGCATCACGAGACGGATGACGAGGAGGCTGGCGTAGTCGGGCGCAAAGGCCGAGGCGAGATTGCCGAGCGCCAGCACCGCCAGCGTCGTCGTGAGCAACGTCCGCCGATCGATGCGACTGGTCAGCCAAGCCGTCAGCGGCGAGCCGATGCACAGCGTCACCGCGCCGAAGGTGATCAGCAGCCCGGCCGCATGAATGCTGACGTCGAGCCCGCTCGCCAGCTCCGGCAGCATGCCCGCCGGCGCCAGCACCGAGCAGCCGGTGACGAGATTGCCGAGCATCAAGGCGGTTGGCGCGAAACGCCGGACGCGTGCATTTTCCATGCAGATGCATGTAGAGCAGTCGTCCGGCCGGTTAAAGGGCCCGCGGGAAATAGTTCGCGCGCGCCGCTTTCTGCGCCGATTTTCTTGGAAATGCCGGATTGCGCAGGCCGAATCCCCTGATATATCGCTCGTTCCCGCTTACCTGCGCTCGTTCGCAGGAGTGAGCCTCAGGAGAAAAGCAATGACCGACCAGCCCAAGGACCAGCCGAAGTCCGAATCCGGCTTCCAATATTCCCTCAGCAATCTGAAGCCCGTGACCCCCGCCGCCAAAGTTACCCTCACCTTCCCGGACGGCGCCCAGCGTCAATACGACCAGAGCATCACCGGCCTCGACATCGCCAAGGGCATCTCGCCGTCGCTGGCCAAGCGCACGGTCGCGATGGCGCTCGACGGCGTGCTCACCGACCTCAACGACCCCATCGAGGCCGACGCCAAGCTCGAGTTCGTCAACCGCGACGATCCGCGCGCGCTCGAATTGATCCGCCATGACTGCGCGCACGTGCTGGCCGAAGCCGTGCAGACGCTGTGGCCGGGCACGCAAGTCACCATCGGTCCGGTGATCGAGAACGGCTTCTATTACGACTTCTTCCGCAACGAGCCGTTCACCCCGGAAGACTTTGGCGCGATCGAAAAGAAAATGCGCGAGCTGATCGCGCGCGACAAGCCTTTCACGAAAGAGGTCTGGGATCGCGAGAAGACCAAGCAGGTGTTCCGCGACAAGGGCGAGGCGTTCAAGGTCGAGCTGGTCGACGCCATTCCCGGCACCGAGCCGATCAAGATCTACTACCAGGGCGACTGGTTCGATCTCTGCCGCGGCCCGCACATGACCTCGACCGGCAAGGTCGGGAACGCCTTCAAGCTGATGAAGGTGGCCGGCGCCTATTGGCGCGGCGACAGCAACAACCCGATGCTGACCCGCATCTACGGCACGGCCTTCGCCAAGCAGGAAGACCTCGACGCTTACCTCAAGCAGATCGAGGAAGCCGAAAAGCGCGACCATCGCAAGCTCGGCCGCGAGCTCGACCTCTTCCACTTCCAGGAGGAAGGTCCGGGCGTCGTGTTCTGGCACCCGAAGGGCTGGACCATCTTCCAGCAGCTGATCGCCTATATGCGCCGGCGCCTGACCGGCGATTACAGCGAGGTCAACGCGCCGCAGATCCTCGACAAGGCGCTGTGGGAGACCTCGGGCCATTGGGGCTGGTATCGCGAAAACATGTTCGCGGCGCAGTCGGCCGGCGACGAGGCCGAGGACAAGCGCTGGTTTGCGCTCAAGCCGATGAACTGCCCCGGTCACGTCCAGATCTTCAAGCACGGCCTGAAGAGCTACCGCGACCTGCCGCTGCGCCTCGCCGAGTTCGGCGTGGTCCATCGCTACGAGCCCTCCGGCGCCATGCACGGCTTGATGCGCGTGCGCGGCTTCACCCAGGACGACGCGCACATCTTCTGCACCGAGGACCAGCTCGCCGCGGAATGCCTGAAGATCAACGACCTGATCCTGTCGACCTATGCCGATTTCGGCTTCACCGGCGATCTCACGGTGAAGCTCTCGACCCGGCCGGAGAAGCGCGTCGGCACGGACGCGATGTGGGATCACGCCGAGCGCGTGATGGCGACCGTTTTGCGCGAGATCCAGTCGCAGAACAATCACATCAAGACCGAGATCAACCCGGGCGAAGGCGCCTTCTACGGGCCGAAGTTCGAATACGTGCTGCGCGACGCCATCGGCCGCGACTGGCAGTGCGGCACCACGCAGGTCGACTTCAACCTGCCGGAGCGGTTCGGCGCGTTCTACATCGACCATGACGGCGGCAAGAAACCGCCTGTCATGGTGCACCGGGCGATCTGCGGCTCGATGGAGCGCTACATCGGCATCCTGATCGAGCACTTTGCCGGGAACTTCCCGCTCTGGCTGTCGCCGGTGCAGGCGGTGGTCACGACCATCACCTCGGAAGGCGACGAATACGCCAAAGTGGTGATGGAACAGGCGCGGCGCGCGGGGCTCCGGGTCGAGATCGACCTGCGCAACGAAAAGATCAACTACAAGGTCCGCGAGCACTCGCTGGCCAAGATCCCGGCCCTGCTCGTGGTCGGCAAGAAGGAGGCCGAGACGCATTCGGTCTCGGTCCGCCGCCTCGGCAGCGACGGCCAGAAGGTGATGACGACGGCCGAAGCGATCGCCGCGCTGGTCGACGAGGCAACGCCGCCCGACGTCAAGCGGGCGCGCGGCGTCGTCTGATCCCTGAAATCGATCTAAATTGGCTTCCGGTCGCGGGCGTGCATGCTTATCTCGGCATGACACGCCCGCCGACCATTTGACGAGGATATCGCAGTGCCCGACGCCATTGAACTCCTGAAGACCCGCCGTTCGGTCAAGCCGCGCGAGATGACCGGGCCCGGCCCTTCGGCGGCCGAGCTCGAGACGATCCTCACCATCGGCGCGCGCGTGCCCGACCACGGCAAGCTCGCGCCCTGGCGCTTCATCATCTTCGAGGGCGATGCCCGCCAGCGTGCCGGCGAAGTGATCGCCAAGGTCTTTGTGCGGAAGAATCCCGGCGCGCCCGCGGCCGACGTCGAGATCGAGCGCAAGCGCCTCACCGACGCGCCGCTGGTGATCGGCATCGTCAGCTTCACCAAGCCGCATCCGAAGGTGCCGGCGTTCGAGCAGGAATTGTCGGCGGGCGCCAGCGCCATGAACATCGTCACGGCCGCGACCGCGCTCGGCTATGGCGCCTGCTGGCTGACCGGCTGGTTCTCCTTCGATCGCGACGTGCTCGACGGACTCGGCCTCAAGCCGGACGAAAAGCTTGCCGGCTTCGTCCATATCGGCACGCCGACCAAGCCCAGCGAAGACCGTCCGCGACCGTTCCTTTCGGAAATCGTGACGCGTTTTTAATCGATGTTGTGTTGACGCCTGCGACGTCTTGCGGCTTTGATCCCGCCGAGGGAGGAAGGCCGGATGAAGCGTCGTGATTTTCTGGTCGGAGCCGCGCTGCTCGCCGGCTCGATGGCGCGAAGCCGGGCCGCCGACATCCCCGCCCCCTCGTCCGAAGGGCTGGACCGCATCACAGCCTTCTTCGACAACGAGGTGGGAGGCGGCCGTCTGCCGGGCGCCGTGATCCTGGTGCAGCAGCACGGCAAGCCGGTCTACCTGAAGAGCTTCGGCGTGCGCGACACCAGGACGGGCCTTACGATGACGCCCGATACGATCTTCGCCATCCACTCCATGACCAAGCCGATCACGTGCCTTGGCGCGATGATGCTGATCGACGAGGGCAAGCTCGCGCTCACCGACCCCGTGTCGAAATACGTGCCCCTGTTTGCCGACACCAAGGTCGGTCTCGAGGTCACCCTGCCCGACGGCAAGCTCGAGCTTGACCTCGTGCCGCCCGTCCGTCCCGTCAACATCGAGGATCTGCTGCGGCATACCTCGGGCATCAGCTACGACTATATCGGCGGCAAATGGGTCGAGCAGGCCTACAAGGCCGCCAACATCTTCGAAGGCCAATTCAACAACAGGGAATTCGCCGATCGCATCGCCAAGCTGCCGCTGGCGCGGCAGCCGGGAACGCTGTGGCGTTACGGCCATTCCACCGACGTGCTCGGCAGCGTCATCGAGATCATCTCGGGACAGACGCTGTACGAATTCCTGAAAGCACGCATCTTCGATCCGCTCGGCATGAACAGCACCAAATTCGCGCTGGCGACCGAGGACGAGCTGGCGCGGATGGCGCGGCCATTGCCGAACGATTTCATCCTGCTCGCGGCCGAACGCGACCGCCTCGACCATCCTGAATGGCAGTCCGGCGGCGGTGGCCTGCTCTCGACCATCACCGATTATCAGCGCTTTTCGCAGATGCTGCTGAACGGCGGCGAGTTCGAGGGCAAGCGCTATCTGAGCCCCGCCGCGTTCAAGGCCATGACGACGGATCACATCGGGCCCGGCTCCGGCGTCGGACGCGACTATTTCTATTTCCCGGGTGATGGCTTCGGCTATGGCTACGGCCTTGCGGTTCGCACCGATCCCGGCAACGCGAAGCCGCCGCCGCCGGGGTCGCTCGGCGAGTTGAAGTGGGACAGTGGCAGCGGCACCCTGTTCGGCGTCGATCCCAAGCTCGACATGGTCTACGTGATGATGCAGCAGACCCAGAGCGAGCGCGGCCGCATCACGCCCGCATTCAAGGCGCTGGTCTACGACTGCTACCCCGAGGGGCTACGCCGCCCGTGAGGCGCGGCGTCCGGGGCTTGAGAGTCGCGTTCGGCGCGTAACTGAGCGAGTGTGGCGCGACAGCTCGTAGGATGGGTAGAGCGAAGCGAATCCCATCAACACTCCTTCGCGTTGAAAGATGATGGGTTTCGCAAGTGCTCTACCCATCCTAGGTCTCCCGGACACACCTTCGCGTCCTCGCGGCTTGTTTCGCCCGAGCTTTGCTTCATCGCTTCGCCCTCAATTGAAAGAGGGCGCAGGGAAGACCGGGCGCCGGCTGGCACCCGCGGTCCACTGTGCGAAGGTTGCGCTACAAGAGGCTGCACAGCGGCATACAGGTGAAGCCAAACAACCGGCCTTCCCTGCGCAGTGGTTTGACGGCTTATGTCGTGCTCTCCCCGGGGAGCGATGCACTATTGCCCCCGTCGCCTTGCGGATGATCGATGCGCGTGCCCGGTCGGGCCGCCACATCACCGCAGAGACTTGACGCACAGACCCCGGGCGTCAGGACCACACGATTTTGCCGTACGCCGATCACAACGGTCGTGTGCGCGAGGCGTTTCGCTCACGGTTGCCCGCCCTGCAAAAACCTTCGCGCCGATGCAATCAGCGCCCACCGCCGTCCGGCCCGCGTTCGTGACGATCGCGACACGCCCCTCTTCCTTGGGCCGGGTTGTCGCGACACATACGTCATTTCCGAATTTCGGTAAAGTGGAATATTTCTCGCTGCGCGCGTTGACCTAGGGCTCGCATGTTTTGCCCGTCGGGCAACGCAAGGTCTTGTAGCCCGGATGAGCGAAGCGACATCCGGGTTCTCGGCCAAAAGCGTGAAGGTCCCGGATTGCGCTTCGCTCCATCCGGGCTACGGAGCTGGGCTCGCCGCTAGTCCTCGCTGGACGCCGCGGAGCGGTTGCGCAAGTAAGCCTGCGACAACAGGAAGAACAACGCGCGCTCGCCATGATATTTGGCGGACGGCCGAGTGCGCTCGAAGCCATCAGCAAATATCTTGCCGGACTGGTCGCACACCTGCCATCGCCAGCCAAACCGCTTGCGCCTGGTGAGGATCACTTCGAACATGCCGCCGAGCTTGGTCCCCTGCCCCTTGCCGGTCTCGCAGACGCACAAGCCTGCTCCGGCCTCCTCCGTTAGATGGATGCCCGACATATAACGCAGCAGGATGGAAAGAGAATGAATTTGATTATCGGAAATACGTATCTTTGCACCGGCTTGTGGCCAAGTCCCGATTGCCTGGAATAAGCCCTCGCCAGCGGGGTTTTTCCCGCGCCAAGAGACCGTTTGGTAGCGCTGACAACGTCGTCAAAGCCGAGCACAAGGAGAAAGGTGCGCATGGTGGCGACAGCGGTAACGGGGGATGCAGGTTCGTGCGCCAGATGAGAACTATCTCGTGCAAAGCGCAAAGTCTGGCGTATCGCCGCGGCCGACACTGAGGGCCGTGTCCTACCGCGCGACGACTTCGACCTCGCCGTCGACGCCGTTGACGACGTTGAAGCCGCGCTCGTAGACCTTGCCCTCGTTCTTGGCGATGGCGCGGTACTCGCCTTCGGAGAGCACCACGCGCGGGAAGGCGCCGATCGATTCCTTGATGACGTCGCCGCCCGGGGTCAGCACCGACCAGGCGGTGTTGGCGAGCGCCTCGCCGCCCCTGTCGCTGACCAGCTTGAGCGTGATCACGGCGGCGCGGTGGGTGATGGTGACGTCGGTGAGCTTGCCGACCTGGACGCGGATGTCGGAGCGCACCACCGAATTGGCATCGCCATAGTTGGAGATGATGTAGTAGGTGCCCTCCGGCAGCAGCACGACGTCGCCGGCCGCGACGTTCGGCACCAGCGAGGCGCGCTCGCCGGATTCGAACTGGCTGCCCTTGTAGATCGCGAACGAGATCTGGTTCTGCGGAATGCGGCTGGTGCCGACCCGGCCTTCGATGCGCAGGCCGCCAGCCGGCAGCACGAAGGATTCGCGGTCGGTCTCGGCCTTCAGGCTGACGGTGCGCACCGCGCTGACGAGGCCGAAGGCGACGTGCACGACGTAATTGCCGGGCGGCAGCACGATGTTGGGCGTGGCGTTGCGGTCCTCCCGGATCAGCTTGAAGGTGCCGTTCTCATCGGGACGGTCGGCAAACACGCGCCAGACCAGGCCGCTGGTAATGGGGGCTGAGTCCTTGCCGTATTTTGCGGTCAGCGACAGCACGCCCTGTCCGGGCGCGGCCGCGTTGAGTGGGGCGGCCGGTGGCACGGTCGCAACGGCAGG
>NZ_JALBGZ010000649.1:0-3571 GCF_023006515.1 Bradyrhizobium sp. PRIMUS42 | reverse complement strand
CCGACATGCCTTGCGCGGCCTGCTGCATCGCGCGCGCCTCGTTGAAGACGTCGCGGACGACGGCCTGGACGCTCGCCTCGAACTTGCCGGCGAGATCGGCCATGGCCTTGCGCTTCTCCTCGTCGGCCCGCTGCTTCAGCTCCTGCTGCTCGGCATGCATCCGGCCGACTGCCGATGCGTTGTCCTTGAACACGGCCAGCGCCTTGGCGAGCCCGCCGACCTCGTTGCTGCGGTCGGTGTAGGGCACCTCGAAGGCGCTGTCGCCGGCGGCAAGTCGCTCGGTCAGCGCGGTGATTTTGGCGAGTGGCCGGGTCACGCTGCGACCGATCACGAAGGACGCGCCGAGGACCAGGACCAGCACGGCCAGACAGACGTAGCCGAACGTCGTCGCGGCCTGGCGGAAGACGGCGTCGACATCGTCGAGATAGATGCCGGTGCCGATGATCCAGCCCCAGGGCGCAAAGCCCTTCACATAGGAGATTTTCCCGACCGGCTGGTCGAAGCCGGGCTTCGGCCAGAGATAACCGTAAAAGCCCGCGCCCTGCTTGTTGACGACGTCAACGAAGCCCATGAACAACGCGTTGCCGGCGGGATCCTTCATCGCGGATAGATCCTTGCCGTCGAGCTCGGGCTTGATCGGATGCATGACCATCTTGGGGGTCATGTCGTTGATCCAGAAATACTCGACCTTGTCGTAGCGCAGGCTCTTGATCTCGGCCATGGCGGCGGCCTGGGCCTGCTCGCGCGGCAGTTTCCCCTCACTCTCGAGCTTCTGATAGTGGGCGAGGATGCCGTAGCCGACATCCACCATGTGCTGCGTCTTGGCCTGGCGATCGGCGACCATCTGCGCGCGCAGGGTCGACAGCGCGATCGGCGCCAGCGCGATCATGCCGAGGAGGCTGATGCCGACAATCAGAACCAGCTTGAAACTAATGCGGGAGAAAATCATCGGGGCTCGCAAAATGGGCGGTACAGATATGCCAATTTATCCCGATCCCCTTAGCAAAGCCTTAAGCATTCGGGTTCCGCAAAGGGCCGCCGGAGGCCTGCGGCCGCGCACAGTTTCCGTATTCCGACGACACGGCTGCGCCTCCGAATGTAAACCTCTTCAAATCTAGAACACCTCGATATCGCCCTTCCGCGCGTTGACTTGGAGAGGGCTCTGGCAGAACGATCGATGCAGACAATCAGCGCCAGCTGTGGCGTGAGCGCAGCCAAGGGCCAGAGGCTTCATGAATTCATCGACATCACCGGGGTCTCTCGACCTTCCCGCACTCAGCGCGGCGGAACGGCTCTTCATCTGGGGATTCCGGGCCAAGGCGCGCAGCGGCGGCGCCGTTCCGACCGCCGCCGACATCCAGCAGGTGTACGACCATTTTCGCGTCGGCGACGCCGTGCTCTCGCTGGAATCCATCATCGAGATCTTCGCCTGCACGGCCCATACGGCCATCGAGGTGCACTGCCCGACTTGTCCGCGCATGTCGGACAGCGAGCACGGAATTTTGCACGCCATTGCCGCGGCACAGCAGGGTCGCGTCGACGTCGCGCGCGAACGGTTCGAGAGCTGGCTGCCGCCGGTCGGTGCCGATTGGGCGCTCGCGCCCGTGCGGGGCCTGGCGACGATCTTCCGCATGGCAGGTCTCATCCTGCCCGACCGGCACGTGCGCTCTTTGGACCACGACCGGACCATGGCGATGAAGAGCTGGCTGGTCGGAAGCCCGACGTTGCACTGATGAGATCGTTGATGACCTCAGATATTTGTGCTTCTGCGGCGATCCCCGACGCCGGCCAAATGCGTCTCTGTCCGCTCCAGGCCGCGCTTGCGGCGCGCCCCTGCGTCGACAGCTACGATGATTTCTGCCGCGTCGCGCTGTCGTTATTCCGTTTCATCGGAGCAGCCTATACGACCGGCGCGTCCGATTGCTGGGAAGCGGCCTATCGTTTTGCCGACGAGGCGCCGGGCATTTCCGACAGTCCTCTGCTGGTGGCACGGGCGGCCGCGCTCGTCAGAATCCTGCGCAGCGGCCGCCCATGCGAGCTGTGCTTCATGCCGCCGTCCTGCCGCCGCCTGTCGAATGACGAGGCGGAATTGATGCGAGTGCTGGCGGTCGCGCGCCGCAAGCAGCCGGGTGAGCTCGAATCCATCGTCTGCGGACTCGTCGGCGCCGGCAAGGAAGATGCGGCAACGCGGGCGGTCAACGCGCTGGCCTTGTGCTGACACCTAGCCGCCCTTCTTGCCGAGCACGAGATCGATGGTGTGCGCGGCGATCTTGCGCAACTGCGCCTCGTCGCCAAAGGCACGTTCGAGCACGGCGAGGCCCCGCGTCACGGTGATGATGTGCAGCGCCGCGGCCGCAGGATTGCCGTTGAACTCGCCCCGCTCCGCGCCCGCCGACAACGTGTCCTGAAGCAGTGCGGTGATGCGCGCGATGAGGTTTGCAAAGGCCTCGCGCGCGTCGTCATCCAGCCCCTCGCCTTGGGCGGCGCCGAGCTCCATCAAGCCGCGCGTGGTCGGACAACCGCGCGGCGGCGTGCCGGAGCGGAAGTTGGTGATGGTCAGATCGAAGAAAGCCGTGAGGCGTCTGCGCAATGAGCCGGCACCAAGCGCCTTTTGCAGGACGAGGAGATAATCCCCCGCATAGCGTTCATAGGCCTGGAGAAACAGCGCCTCCTTGCTGCCGAAGGCGTTGTAGAGGCTGCCGCGCTGGACCCCGGCGTCGCGCGCGATGTCCGACAGCGAGGTGCCGCGCACGCCGTTGCGCCAGAACTGGTCGAACGCGACGCGCAGGACGTCGTCATGGTCGAACTCGCGCGGTCTCAAATCCTGCTCCTCGAAGTCAATGTATTTGACACGGCGTCAAGAACATGCTTTCTAGACATCGTGTCAAAAATAAATTGGGATTGATAGCCCGTTTCGTCAATGGGCTGAACGGCCGGCAGCCCGCCAAGCGCGCACCTGGCCGATCGCGCCCGCATGCAAGGAACCAGCCGATGCCGCTCCTCCACATTTCGATGCGCGCCGGAAAGCCGGAAGCCTATCGGCAGGCAATCCTCGACAGTCTCTATCGCGCCATGCGCGAGGCATTGAATGTGCCGGAGGGCGACGAGTTCATGACCATCAGCGAGCTCTCGCCTGCAAACTTCCGCTGCGGCAACGCCTATGGCGTCGACCGCAGCGAGGATGCCGTGCTGATCCAGATCACCGTATTCGCCTCGCGCACGGCCGAGCAGAAGAAGGCGCTGTACCGGCGTATCGCCGCCCTTCTCGGCGAAAGCCCGGGCCTCCGACCCGAGGACGTCTTCGTCAACGTGCTCGATGCGCCCAAGGAGAACTGGTCGGTCGGAAACGGGCTGGCGCAATTCGCGTGAAGCGACGGTCGCGGGACGCTCGCAATGGCCCACTTCACTCGCCCGCAACGCACGCCTCCATGATGCTGTCGAGCTCGGCCTTCGAGAGCACACCGAGTTCGGCGATGAAGACAATCCGCGATCGCGGCACGCCTGCCGCCGGCGCATCATCGCCAGGGGCCAGCGTGGCGCGGCCGGCGGCGAATTGAAACACCATCTGGCG
>NZ_JALBGZ010000648.1:0-3571 GCF_023006515.1 Bradyrhizobium sp. PRIMUS42 | reverse complement strand
CGCTCGGCGGCGAGCCGGGCCCTGGCGTCTTCAGCGTGACGTGCCTTCTCGGCTGCGGCTGCGCGCGCCTCTTCGGCCGCGACGTTCTTCAGTTGCGCACGGGCGAGGCCGGCATAGAACCCGTCGGGATAGGCCTGAAGGAAGGCTTCCCATGCGTCCCGATTGCCCGCCTGCAGCGCCAGCTCGTAATCCCGGCGGATTGCGTCCTGTGGGCTCGCTTGCGGTCCTGCGGCAACAGGCTTGGCCGGGATCAGCGCGACGTCATCGCCGCCGAGCGAGCCGTAGACATAAGGCTCCTGCTTGTAGCCGGTGTTCTTGAGGACATCGTCGCGGACGAAGCCGAACGCCTTGCGCAGGTCGAGCCCGGGGGTGGGGAGCCGTTCGACCAGCGCAGCGGCAAACGGGCTGTTCCTGGAATCGCCGTCCGAGGCGGTCGAGCCGGCCTTGGCCGCAAAGGCGATCATGGTGTTCGGGCTGGTCGGCTCGACCTTGGCGAGGCCACGCCCGATGGCGCGCGCGGCAATCGTCCGCTTCATGGTTTTGGAGAACGGATTGTCGCGGCAGGCATCCAGGATCACAAGGCGGAGCTGCTTGGCCGGCTCGACGGCGAACAGGGCGCGTTCCAGCGGTAGCGTCTCGTCGAGCACATCGCTGTCGGTCTCGAGCGTGGCATCGGTGGGGATCAAATAGTTGGTGCCGTCCAGCTCGATGCCGTGACCGGCATAGTAGACCACGGCCACATCGGCTTCGCGCGTCCTGCCGCCGAAGTCGCGGAGCGCCCGGCGCATCTCGGCGGCATTGAGGTCCAGCTTGACGTCGACGCTATCGAACCCGGCCTTCCTGAACATGCCGCCGACGAGGCTCGCATCATTCACCGGGTTGGTCAGTCTGGTTGCACTCTTGTAGGCGGAATTGCCGATCACCAGCGCGACGCGCTTCTCGGCCCTCGCGTCGCCAAGACCGAGCCAACACGCCAGGAAGAAAAGAATGGTGAGCCGTAGAACGGCCATGCTGCCCCCGGATCGCCTGCAATCAGACTAGCCAGAGTCTCTCTAAAGGCAAGGCGTCGATCTGTGACGGCCGTCACAAAGTTGGATTAGCGTTTATCGCCAGGCCTCGTTCCTGAGGACGTCCGGTTCGAGTAGAGCAGCCCTGCAGCGGACCCGCTGCAGGGCAATTCTCTTCGTACCGCGGATCTCGTTGTCCGGCCGAGGAGGCGGCGATCGTGCTCGCCGCTGCCGTGATGCGCCTTAAAACCCGTCTGATCTCAGGCTGTCTTGGTGAACATCGTCAGGACACCGTCGGCGATGTTGATCGCGACGACTTGGGACGAACTCAAGCCCTTGGCCTTGAGCACGGAGGCTGCCTGCGGCGTGGCGTCGATGGACTGCCGAAGCGACTGGATGTCTTGATCGGTTGTGTGCGCCACGAGCTCATCGACTTTCGCGCGCACCGCCGGCTGCAATTCCTTGACGTCCACGACCTGTATGCTCCGGATCTCCGTGCGGGACTGCGTGGAGGGCTGTTCCGCGCCGGGTTGCGACGATGCTCCCTGTGCCTGCACCAGAGCAGGTGTTCCGAGGGAGAGAGCTGCAACGATGACGGATGCCGTGAAGCTGCGCATGGTCATGCCTTTCCAGTTTGAGGAGCGGCGACCCTATCGAGGAAATCTGGTTGGCATCTGATTCCGGTGTGGCCGTTCGGTGAAACCAATGCGGCCGCAATGCGCACGGATGAGACCGGCTGTGTCGGGTCGGTGACGTCCCAGCGTCGCGAAGGAGAGCGGCGCTCAGCCCGCCTGGGTTCCGGGAAAGGGTGCGCCGGACATCCCGACGTGATATCGCCGGTATGCTGTTGTCGAACCGCGACGGGACGGGCATCGCGAATGGGAATGACCGGGGACATCATGCAACAACCAAGCGGACACGCCGAGAACGCCGACCAGATCGCCTATTGGAACGGCCCGAGCGGGCAGCGCTGGGCTGATCGCCATGCGGCGCAGGAGAGCCTGCTCGGCCCCATTGCCGACGCGCTGATCGACCGCGCCAAGCCGAAGCCGGGCGAGCGCGTCCTCGATGTCGGTTGCGGCTCCGGGGCGACGACGTTCGCGTTCGCGAAGGCGGTGTCCCCGAACGGTTTTGCGCTCGGTCTCGACGTGTCCGAGCCGATGCTGTCACAGGCGCGCGCGTCTGCGCCAAAAGGCCTGCCGCTCGATTTCGTGCTGGCGGATGCGACGGTGCATCCGTTCGAGCCGGCCAGCTTTGACCTGCTGACCTCGCGCTTCGGCGTGATGTTCTTTGCCGATCCCATTGCGTCCTTCACCAACCTCCGCCGCGCGCTGAAGCCGACCGGGCGGCTCGCCTTCGGCTGCTGGCGCGAGCCGAAGGAAAACCCCTGGATGATGGCGCCGCTGATGGCGGTCTACAAACACGTGCCGAAAATGCCGCCGGTCGGGCCGGAGGAGCCGGGCCCGTTCGCGTTCGCCTCGGAAGAGCGCGTGATGCGCATCCTGAAGGGAGCAGGCTTCGTCGACGTGGCGATGGAGCCGCACAATCTGGCGATGGATGTCGCGATCGGCGGCGGCCTCGATGCGGCCGTGGACGGCGCGTTGCAGATCGGCCCGGCCAGCCGCGCGCTGCAGGGCCATCCGCCGGAGACGTATGATGCAGCAAAAGCCTCCATCCGCGAGATGCTCACGCCGTTCCTGAAGGGGCAGTCGGTCGCGTTGCAAGGCGCGATCTGGATTGTCACGGCGAAGGTGGGGTAGGGCGCAGCTCTCTCCACCGTCATTGCGAGCGAAGCGAAGCAATCCAGAATCCCTCCGCGGGGACAGTCTGGATTGCTTCGTCGCTTCGCTCCTCGCAATGACGACGTAGGGCATTGTAGCCCCTCACACCACATCGTCCGGCGCCAGCGCGCAGCCATTGTCCGGATGGGTCTCGACCTGAAGCGTGGTGTGGCCGATGCGGAACGAGGCCTTCAGCAGCTGCGCGGTCTCCATCAGGAAGGCATCGCCGGTGCCGGTGGGCATGACGAGGTGGCAGGTCAGGGCGGTCTCGGTGGTCGAGATCGGCCAGACGTGGAGATCGTGGATCGCCGAGACGCCGGGCCGCGCGAGCAAAAACGCCCTGATCGCTGCAAGGTCGGTGCCCTTCGGCGCGGCCGCCATCGACATGTCGATCGAGCCGCGCAAGAGGCTTGTCGTGCTCCACAGGATGGTGGCGCAGATCACGAGGCTGGTGACGGGGTCGAGCCAGAGCCAGCCGGTCCAGATGATCAGCGCCGCCGAGACCACGACGCCGAGCGAGACCGCGGCGTCGGCCGCCATGTGCAAGTACGCGCCTTCGATGTTGATGTCGTCCTTGCGCCCGCTTGCAAACAGCATGGCCGTGAAACCGTTGATGAGAATGCCGATGCCGGCGACCACCATCACAGTGACGCCTGCGACCGGCTCCGGCTCGCGCAGGCGCAAAATCGCCTCCCAGCCGATCGCGCCGGTTGCGACCAGCAGGAACACCGCGTTGGCCAGCGCCGCCAGGATGGTGGAGGCGCGAAAGCCGTAGGTGAAGCG
>NZ_JALBGZ010000647.1:0-3582 GCF_023006515.1 Bradyrhizobium sp. PRIMUS42 | reverse complement strand
CGCTGCTCGCCGGCACCGGCAGGGACCAGGTCCATCTGCTGCTGGTCTGCACCGGCGAGCGCGGCCTGTCCGGTGCCTTCAACTCCTCGATCGTGCGTCTCGCGCGCGATCGCGCCCAGGCGCTGATGGCGCAGGGCAAGGAGGTCAAATTCTTCTGCGTCGGCCGCAAGGGCTATGAGCAGCTCCGCCGCCTGTTCGACAAGCAGATCGTCGAGCATCTCGACCTGCGCAGCGTTCGTCAGCTCGGCTTCGTCAATGCCGAGGACATCGCCAGGAAGGTGCTGGCCCGTTTTGACAACGGCGAGTTCGACGCCTGCACGCTGTTCTACGCGCAGTTCAAGTCGGTGATCGCCCAGATCCCGACCGCGCAGCAGATCATTCCACTGGTCGTGGAAGAGAAGGCGGCGAACGCGCCGTCGACGTCCTACGAATATGAGCCGGAGGAGGACGAACTCCTTTCGGGCCTGTTGCCGCGCAACATCGCGGTGCAGATCTTCCGCGCGCTGCTGGAAAACAACGCCTCGTTCTACGGCGCGCAGATGAGCTCGATGGACAACGCCACCCGCAACGCCGGCGAAATGATCCGCAAGCAAACCCAGATCTACAACCGAACCCGTCAAGCCCAGATCACCAAGGAGCTGATCGAGATCATCTCCGGCGCCGAGGCGGTCTGACGCACGAATTCAACGACGGTCGTTCAAGTACAGAATTTCGAAGGAGAGCTTCATGGCTACAGCAGCTAACCCGGTCGGTCGCGTCACCCAGGTCATGGGCGCCGTCGTCGACGTACAGTTCGAGGGCCACCTCCCGGCCATTCTCAATTCGCTGGAAACCAAGAACGGTAATATCCGCCTCGTGCTGGAAGTTGCGCAGCATCTCGGTGAGTCCACCGTGCGCACGATCGCGATGGACGTGACCGAAGGTCTGGTGCGCGGCCAGGAAGTGACCGACACCGGCCAGCCGATCCGCGTTCCCGTCGGCGAAGGCACGCTCGGCCGCATCATCAACGTCATCGGCGAGCCGATCGACGAAGCCGGCCCGGTCAAGTCCGAAGGCCTGCGCCCGATCCATCAGGACGCGCCGAGCTACACCGACCAGTCGACCGAAGCTGAGATTCTCGTCACCGGCATCAAGGTCGTCGATCTCCTGGCTCCGTATGCGAAGGGCGGCAAGATCGGCCTGTTCGGCGGCGCCGGCGTCGGCAAGACCGTGCTGATTCAGGAGCTGATCAACAACGTCGCGAAGGCGCACGGCGGTTACTCCGTGTTCGCCGGCGTCGGTGAGCGTACCCGCGAGGGCAACGACCTCTATCACGAGTTCATCGAGTCCAAGGTCAACGCCGATCCGAAGAATCCGGATCCGAGCGTGAAGTCGAAGTGCGCGCTGGTGTTCGGCCAGATGAACGAGCCGCCGGGCGCCCGCGCCCGCGTCGCGCTCACGGGTCTGACCATCGCGGAAGACTTCCGCGACAAGGGCCAGGACGTGCTGTTCTTCGTCGACAACATCTTCCGCTTCACCCAGGCCGGCTCGGAAGTGTCGGCGCTGCTCGGCCGTATTCCTTCGGCGGTGGGTTATCAGCCGACGCTCGCCACCGACATGGGCGCGCTGCAGGAGCGCATCACCACCACGCAGAAGGGTTCGATCACCTCGGTGCAGGCCATCTACGTTCCGGCCGACGACTTGACCGACCCGGCGCCCGCGACCTCGTTCGCGCATCTTGACGCGACCACCACGCTGTCGCGCTCGATCGCCGAAAAGGGCATCTACCCCGCGGTGGATCCGCTCGACTCGACCTCGCGCATGCTCTCCCCGCTGGTCGTCGGCGAGGAGCACTACGCGGTTGCCCGTCAGGTCCAGCAGGTGCTGCAGCGCTACAAGGCGCTCCAGGACATCATCGCCATTCTCGGCATGGACGAGCTTTCGGAAGAGGACAAGCTGACGGTGGCCCGCGCCCGCAAGGTCGAGCGCTTCATGTCGCAGCCGTTCCACGTCGCTGAAATCTTCACGGGATCGCCGGGCAAGTTCGTCGAGCTCGCCGACACCATCAAGGGCTTCAAGGGCCTGGTGGAAGGCAAGTACGACCACCTGCCGGAAGCCGCCTTCTACATGGTCGGCACCATTGAAGAAGCCGTCGAGAAGGGCAAGAAGCTGGCGGCGGAAGCCGCTTAAGCGGGCGAATAGCGAATAGGGAGTGGCGATTGGCTGCTCCCTGTTTCAGCCACTCGCCATTCGCCACTCACCATTCGCAGGTTTCTTATGGCCACCTTCCACTTCGATCTCGTCTCTCCGGAAAAGCTCGCCTTCTCGGGTGAGGTCGATCAGGTCGACATCCCCGGCGTCGAGGGTGATTTCGGCGTGCTGGCAGGACATGCGCCGGTCGTGGCCGCGATCCGGCCCGGCATTCTCACCATCACCGCTGGCGGCCGTCACGAGAAGGTCATCGTGCTCGGCGGTCTCGCCGAAGTTTCCGAAAAGGGCCTGACCGTGCTCGCCGACGTCGCAACGTCGCTGGCCGAGCTCGACCGCGCCCGGTTCGCCGAGACTATCTCGGAGATGGAAGAGGGCCTGAAGGAGCACGAAGGCAGCGAGCTCGACAACGCCATCGAGCGGCTCGACCACTACAAGAGCATCCAGCAGCAGCTCAACTCGACCGCTATGCACTAAGCCCCGGGGCACCGCTCCGGGGCTCAAGTCCAGAATTCCTGAACAAGTTCAGCGCTCGTCACTGACCGTGGCGGGCGCTGAAACTTTGTTGCACCGCGCTTCCGATAGCGGCATTCTCCCTTGCGAATTTTGTTCCCGGGGCGGGTGACAGATGAAACGCAAGATCGCAGCGATTTTCGCGGCGGATATTGCCGGTTACTCGAGATTGGTCGCGGAAGACGAGGAGGAGACGCTGCGGCGTCTGGCCTCCTATCGCGAGGTCGTCGACGATTTCATCGCCAGGGCCGGCGGACGCATCTTCAACACGGCGGGCGATGCCGTGCTGGCGGAATTCCCGAGCGCAGTCGATGCGGTGCGTTGCGCGATCGACATCCAGGAGTCCTTGCGAACCCGCAACATGGCCTATCCGCCGAGCCGGCAGATGTCGTTCCGCATCGGCATCACCATCGGCGACGTGGTCGAGCGCAACGGCGATCTGCTGGGCGACGGCGTCAACATCGCAGCAAGGCTGGAGGGCCTCGCCGAGGTCGGCGGCATCTGCGTCTCCCGCGCGGTGCACGAGCAGGTCGCCAACAAGCTCTCGGTGCAGTTCGCCGATATCGGCGCGCAGGAGGTCAAGAACATCCCGACGCCGGTGCATGCCTACATGGTGGCGATGCGGCGCGAGGATGGGACCTATAGCAAGCCGCAACTGAAGAAGCCGGGCTCGAAGCTGGCCGCCGCCCCCGTGTGGATGTGGCCGCTGGTGGTCGCGGTGGTCTCGATCGTCGCCATCGGCGTTACCGGCTTTCTCTACAACACCAAGCTCAAGCAGGCGGCGAATGTCGCAGCGACGCCGGCCGCGGCACCAAGTGCCGCGCCGACGGCAAACGCAGTGGCGCCGAGCCCAATGCCGACCCAGCTTGCCAAGGCGCCGAT
>NZ_JALBGZ010000646.1:0-3594 GCF_023006515.1 Bradyrhizobium sp. PRIMUS42 | reverse complement strand
AGCGAGGCGATGAAGCCGCCGACGACGGCGGTGTAGAGGCCGCGGTCCGGCGTCACGCCCGAGGCGATCGCGATTGCCATTGACAGCGGCAGCGCCACGATCGCAACCGTCAGGCCGGCGAAGACGTCGGCGCGGAAGTCCGATAGCCCGTAGCCTTCACGCCAGACGGTGACGAGCTTTGGCAGATACAGTTCGGCAAAGGTCGGCTGACGCAGCTGATGCAGCCGGCTGGCGTGATCGCTTGTGATGCTCATCTCGGCAAAGTGCTCCGCTGCCCCTCGATGCTCCGAAGCATCGTGCGTCCCGTGTTGCCGAGGTGCGACGATGCGCTAGCCCATCTTGATCCCGAACACGATCACCGTCCGATCATGCTCCGACGCGGCGCGGCGGCCCGGGCTCCTTCAGGCGAACGCCACGTCCGCCGCTGTCGCTGCGGACCTGCTCGCCGATCAGCTCGACGCCGGCCCGGTCGAACGCCTCGACCACCTTGATCAGGGTCTCGACCACGCCACGCACATTGCCGGTGCTGGCTTCCATCCGCTGGATGGTCGGCAGCGAAACGCCGGCGAGTTCGGCCAGGGCTTTCTGATCAATGCCAAGCAGCGCGCGGGCTGCCCGCATCTGAAACGACGTGATCACCGTGGCCTCACTTACCAGCACTTATAAATGATATCTAAGACATATACAATGATGTATAATACATCATTCGCGGCTGGACGCAAGTGGCTGCCCGTCTGTCTCCTCCGTCATTGCATTGCGAGGGGCCCTTGCGACAAAGCAATGCAGGCTGCCTCCGCAGAGACAGTCTCTGGATTGCTTCGCTTCGCTCGCAATGACGCGTGGAGGGGGCGAGGCCTACATGAAACGCAGCACGCGCGGAAACAGCCCCTCACCCCACCCTCTCCCCGCGAAGAGCGAGGAGAGGGCGTGAGAAGGTGCGCCTCTCTTATTGTATTGCGCGAAACCGATCACGCCGCGTGTTGATGTGCGGCGATGATCTGGTCGGCGGCGCGGCCGGTGACCTCGGCCATGTGGTCGAACTGGCGCGTGAAGCTGCCGGCGCCGGCGGTGGCCGAGCGCAGTTCCACGATCAGTTCGCCGATCTCGGCTTCCGGCATCATGGCGCGGACGCAGTCCCAGCCGCTCCAGCCGTCGCGGGTGTCGAAGCCGAGGATCTGGCCGCGCCGCGCCGACAGGATCGCGTTGATCTTGGCGGTGGCGTCGGTCGGGCAGACGATCTCGACCACGTGGATCGGCTCCAGCAGCACCGACTGGCACTGCGGCAGACCTTCGTTGAGCCCGACCCGCGCCGCCGTGCGAAAGGCGAGGTCGGAGGAATCGACGCTGTGATAGGAGCCGTCGGTCAGCGTCACCTGCACATCGGTGACGGGGAAACCGAGCGGACCACGCGTCAATCCGTCGACGACGCCTTCTTCCACCGCGCCGATGTAGTTGCGCGGCACGGCGCCGCCGACGACCTTCTCGGCGAACTTGAACCCCTCGCCGCGCGGCAGCGGCCTGATGTCGAGCACGACGTCACCGAACTGGCCGTGGCCGCCGGACTGCTTCTTGTGGCGGCCGCGCTGGACGATCGGCTTGCGGATGGTCTCCTGGTAGCCGATCGCAGGCGGATGCGAGGTGATCTTGACGCCGAAGCGGTCGCGCAGCCGCTCGCTGGCGACGCGCAGATGCATCTCGCCCTGTCCCCACAGCACGGTGTCGTGGGTCTGGGCGTTCATCACGATGACGAGCGAGGGATCCTCCTCGTGCAGCCGTGTCAGCGCCTGGCCGAGCTTGACGTCGTCCTTGCGGTCGGTGGCCGCAACCGAGATCGCGAGCACCGGCGGCGTCGGTTCAGCGGCGGCGAGCGCCGCCGGCGGGGTCTTGCCGTTCGAGACCGTGTCACCGGTCTTGATCGGATCGACTTTGGCGAGCGCCACCGTGTCGCCGGCTTCTGCCGCCGCGCGCTTGGTGTCGTAGGAGCCGTTGACGGCAAGAATGCCGGAGACGCGGCCCGCTCCGCCGGAGGAGGATTGCAAGGTCGCACCGTCGTCGAGACGACCGGCGAGCAGTCGCGTCAGCGACAGCTTGCCGCCGTGCTGCGAATGCAGCGTCTTGAAGACGAAACCGAGCGCGTCCCTGGTCTCGGGAACGCCGAGACGTTTTGCCGTCTCCGAAATGCCCGGCGCCTCGTGACGCAGCGCTTTCATCAAACGCAACACGCCGTTCTCGCGCGCGGCGGCGCCCAGCAACACCGGGCAGATCAGCCCCTCGCGCAACTCGCGGGCGAGATCGTCGAACACGGCATCGCGTGGCGGCTGGATGTCCTCGAGCAGTTGCTCCATCAGCGCATCGTCGTGATCGGCGAGCTTCTCCAGCATGGAGAAGCGGGCTTCCTTCTCGCGATCGAGATTGCCGCCTTCGAGCGCGACCACCTCGGAGGCCTTGTGCTCGCGATAGACGAAGGCGCGTTCCAGCGCGAGATCGACGAAGCCCTCGATCAGTTCGTCCTTCCAGATCGGGATCTGGCGCAGCACCAGCGGCACGCGGGAGGCGGGCTGCAGCATTGCGAGCGACTCGCGGATGCGCTGGCTCGCACGGTCGATCTTGTTGAGGAACAGGAAACGCGGGATCTTCAGCTCCTCCAGCTCGCGCAGGATAATCTGAAGCTGCGGCAGCTTCTTCTCGTCGGCCTCGCAGACCACGATCGCGGCATCGACCGCGGGCAGCGCGGCGCGCATGTCGTGGGCAAACTCGACGGAACCGGGACAATCGAGGAAGGTGTAGCTGTCGCCCATGAAACTCGTGGTGGCGGCAGTCAGCCCGACGGTCATCTTGTGATGACGGGCCTCTGGGGTCGCGTCGCCGATGGAAGTTCCGGCGTCGACGCTGCCGGCGCGCGGGATTGCGCCCGTTCGCGCCAGTATTGCTTCGAGAAGTGTGGTTTTACCGCTTTGGAAAGGGCCCACCAGCGCGATGCACCGGGGACCTCGGGGACTTCTGACGTCTTGTCCCATTCGCCGCCTCCTTGGTGTGGAGCTCGGCCCATGATTGGGTCGGCAAACGCAGATGCTCTGCCCGTCCCCGAGATTTGGCAAGCATCAAAACGTCGCTGCGGTGCGTCGTCCGTTAGATCAAGTCTTAGCGGCGCAATGTTCCACTTCTCCCAGCGGGAAGAGGTGAACCGACATCGCCGTCGTCGCGCGCTCAACGGCCCGGACGAAGTTCCAGGCTCTCGAGGCCGGCGGCAACGTTGAGGCCGACCTGACCCTGCACGCTGAGCGGCTGGAGCGCGATCGAATTGTTGGAGCCGCCGACCAGCACGTTGCCGCCAAGGCCGACGCCGATCGAAGCGCTGCCCTGAGCGCCCGCGTAGTTGCCTGAGAGGTCGCCCGGGCCGAGCCGATCGACCGGTGCGAACACGCCCCACGCCAAAGCCGTCTCCTGGGTGATGCCGATGTCGAGACCGACCTTGCGGATTGTCGCGACGTAGCGATCGTCGGGCAGGCCGTCGGCGCGCAGCACGCAGCCGAGATGGGTCACCGATCCCACGATGAAGCCTACACTGGCGCCGCCACGGCATTCGAGCACACC
>NZ_JALBGZ010000645.1:0-3597 GCF_023006515.1 Bradyrhizobium sp. PRIMUS42 | reverse complement strand
AGTTCGCCCAGCGGCTGCGCACCGCCGAGGCGCGCGAGGCGTTCACGGCCTTTGCCGAGCGCCGCCCGCCCGATTTCACCAAGGTCGCATGAGGGGACGCGGCCTGCCAGGAAGAGCGGCGGACACAACCGCAGGTGTTTGGTTAAAGTCTTAACCAAACCTTGGCATGTCGCGATGCAAGGTGGCCTCTCGTGAAGAGTAGGCCCCCGACCCATGACGATGTTTAAGAAATCGGTAAGTTCGCTTCTCCTGACGCTGATGGCGCTGCTGGCCGCCGGCGCGCTGGCCTCTACGGCGACCCAGATGGTTGGGGCCTTCGGCCGCTACAGCGACAGTCTCGAGACCGAACGGCTTGCGAATGCCGACAAGGCGATCTTCCATGGCGTGCTGTCGTTGCGCAACAATCGGGGCGATGCCCAGAGTGCGCTGCTTGGCGAGGACGATCCGCGCGCCAAGCTCGGTGCCGCCGAGAAGGCGGAGCAGGCCGGCTTTGACGCCATTGTCGCGGCGCTCTCCACCGTCGAATTCGTCCGCCGCGACGAGCTCGCAAGCACGCTGAAGCAGCGCTGGAGCGAGGCCGCGCCGAAGTTCCAGCTGTTCTACGACGAGGCGAAGCTGCCGCGTGCCGAGCGCAAGGTCGAGCGCACCGCACCCTGGTACGATGGCGTCACAAAAGTAATCGAGACCGCCAATCTCGCCTCCACCGCGGTGTCGAACCGCGCCTGGACCAACGATCCCTTCATCGCCCGCATGATCCAGGCCCGCCGGCTCGCCTGGCAGGTGCGCGACCGCTACGGCATCCAATGCTCGACCCTGCGCCCGAACGTCAACACCTCCAAGCCGCTCGACGAGATCCAGAAGCAGACCGTGGCCGGCTGGAACGGAATCGTCACCGCCGGCTGGACCGGCATGGAGGAACTGCTCGCTGCGCCTGACGTGACGGCGAACCTCGTCAACGCGGCGAAGGAAGCGCGCGCCAAGACCGACGGCGTCCTCAAGCAGATCGGCGATCTCACCAAGAATTTCGACGGCAGCGGCCGTCCGGCGATGCCCGCGGCGGAATGGAACGCGCTGTGCCAGTCGCCGTTCGCGCCCATCGTCGCTGTCGCCAACACGGCGCTCGACCAGTCGATCGCGCGTGCGGAGATGGTTCAGGCGAAAGCCCTCACCAACCTCATCGTGCAATCGCTCGCGTTCCTGCTCGCGCTGGCCGTGACCCTGACCGGCGTGTACGTGGTGCGCAATCGCCTGATGCGCCCGGTTCGCGCCATTCTTGACGCCATCGCCCGCATCAGCGCACGCGACTATGCGACGCCGGTGCCGCAATCCCGGCATCCGGACGAATTCGGCACCATGGCCGCCGCACTCGAAAGCCTGCGCGAGAGTGCGGCGACCGCGGAACGGCTGGGCCAGGAACGCGAATCGCAGCAGGCGCTTCAGCTGGCCCGCTCCGGCACGGTCGATTCCGCATGCCGCAGCTTCGACGACACCGTGCAGGCGGTCATCCAGAGCGTTGTGGCCTCGACGCGGGAGCTCGATGCCACCGCGACCGGCGTGCGCTCGCTGGTCTCGCAATCGAGCAGCCAGACCGCAGCGGTCTCCTCCGCCGCCGAGCAGGCCACCAACAATCTCGAGACCATCGCGGCGGCGACCGAGGAACTCTCCGCATCCGTCGGCGAGATCTCCGCGCAGGTGCAGTCCAGCGCCCGCGAGGCCCGCGAAGCGGTGTCGCAGGCCGAGCAGACCAACGCGACGGTCGAGATCCTCGACCAGACCGCAAGCCGCATCGGCGAAGTCGTGAAGATGATCAACGCCATCGCCAGCCAGACCAACCTTCTGGCCCTGAACGCCACCATCGAAGCCGCGCGCGCGGGCGAGGCCGGTCGCGGTTTCGCCGTGGTCGCCGGCGAGGTCAAGAGCCTCGCCTCTCAGACGGCGACAGCGACGGAAGAGATCTCGCGTCAGGTCGAGGAGATCCAGGGCGCGACGGGACAGGCGGTGACCGCCATCCGCGCCATCGGCGGTGCCATCAGCGGCATCGATGAGAAGATGACGGCGATTGCCGCCGCCGTCGAAGAGCAGCGCGCGGCCACCACCGAGATCTCGCGCAACTTCCAGCAGGCCGCGCAAGGCACCCGCGAGGTCACCGACACCATCGGCAGCGTTGCCAGGCTTAATCAGGAGACCGGCAACGCCGGCACGGTGTTGTCGGACTCCGTCAAGAAGATGTCGGCCGACGCCGATCGCCTCCGCGTCGCGGTCGAGGGCTTTTTGGGAGCGGTGAAGACCGCGTAGTTTCGCCTCATTCTTCCATCCTGACGTCGTGCGTTCGGCATTGCCGTCGATCCGCGCGGCGGCTACATCTGTGCCGCCTCGCTCCGTGAGCGCAGCGCCAGACGTAAGACACATCAGGGATGGAGAGTTCGATGCCGGTCACCCCCCACAAGGCCCAGCGCCCTTATCGCGGCGTGTTCCCGGTCGCGCCCACCATCTTCGACGAGCGCGGCGAGCTCGACCTCGAGGGACAACGCCGCTGCATCGATTTCATGATCGATGCCGGCTCGAATGGCATCTGCATCCTCGCCAATTTCTCCGAGCAGTTCGTGCTCACCGATGCCGAGCGCGAAACCGTGATGCATGCGGTGCTGGAACATGTCGCGGGCCGGGTTCCCGTGATCGTCACCACCACGCATTTCAGCTCGGCCGTCTGCGCCGCGCGCAGCCAGCAGGCGGAGGCGGCGGGCGCCGCCATGGTGATGGTGATGCCGCCCTATCACGGCGCGACCTTCCGGGTGCCGGAGAAGGGCGTCGTCGAATTCTTCCGCGTGCTCTCGGGCGCGATCAAAATTCCCGTCATGATTCAGGACGCGCCGGTGGCCGGCACGCCGCTGTCGGTCGAGCTGCTCGCGCGGCTGGCGCGCGAACTCTCGAACATCCGCTATTTCAAGATCGAGGTAGCAGGCGCGGCCTCGAAGCTGCGCAGCCTGATCGAGGCCGGCGGCAAGGACATCGAGGGTCCCTGGGACGGCGAGGAGGCGATCACGCTACTGGCCGATCTCGATGCCGGCGCCACAGGTGCGATGACCGGCGGCGGCTATCCCGACGGCATCCGCCAGATCGTCGATCCCTATTTCGCCGGCGATCGCGAGAAGGCGAAGGCCGCCTATGAGCGCTGGCTGCCGCTGATCAACTACGAGAACCGCCAATGCGGCCTGATCGCCTGCAAGGCGATGATGCAGGCCGGCGGCGTGATCAAGTCGGACGCGGTGCGCCATCCGCTCCAGCCGCTGCATCCGGCAACGCGCGCGGGCCTGCTGGAACTCGCCAAGGAGCGCCATGCGCTGGCGCTGAGGTGGGGGAAGTAGAGCCACACACTCCACAGTCGTAGGGTGGGCAAAGCGACTTGTCCGCCGTAGCTCGCAGAGCGAAGGCGGAAGCGTGCCCACCAACCTGTGTGCCGTCGAGGAGCGTGGTGGGGACGGCGCTCAGCGCCTTTGCCCACCCTTGTATTAGGGCGATCGATTATATTGAGCCGTTCCGTGAGGAATGGCCCAGCCCGGGTGGCCGCCCGAGCTGGGTCGCCGTTCGATCGGATCG
>NZ_JALBGZ010000644.1:0-3600 GCF_023006515.1 Bradyrhizobium sp. PRIMUS42 | reverse complement strand
CGGACGACGCGCGGTCCGCGTCGGCGCGCCCGCTGACGAGGATGCCTTTCTCGGCGTACGCGCGCGGCGCGCGGTTTCGGTCCTGGGTTCACTCTTGCTCATGAGACAAGCTATAAGACGCAATATTGACAGTGTAAAGATTTCGCTTGACCACTGCGGCAATCGGCGCTACGTGATCTTTACGATGTAAAGATAAGGAGGATTTGCCGTGCAGCACGACTCCAGCACTGAGCGCCGCAACAACATCGCGCCGATCCCGTTCGAAGCAGACGCGCCATTTCTGAAGATCATCGGCGAATTGCCGCGCGAGCTGAACGGCACGCTCTATCGCAACGGTCCCAATCCGCAGTTCGAATCTCCCGGCGCGCATTGGTTCGTCGGCGACGGCATGCTGCACGCCTTTCATCTGGAGAACGGCCGCGCCAGCTATCGCAACCGCTGGGTCCGCACGCCGAAATGGCTGGCCGAGCACGATGCCGGCCGCGCACTGTTCGGCGGCTTCGGCCGCAAGCTGCCGGATGCGCCGGCCGACCTCACCGATGGCGGCGTCGCCAACACCAACATCATCTTCCATGCCGGCAAGCTGCTGGCGCTCGAGGAAGCGCACCTGCCGACCGAGATCGAGCCGGGCACGCTCGCAACGCGCGGCTATCACAACTACCAGGGCCGCGTCGCCGGCAGCTTTACGGCGCACCCGAAGATCGACCCTGTGACCGGTGAGCTGGTGTTCTTCGGCTACAACGCGGCAGGTCCGCTGACGCCTGCCCTCTCCTACGGCTCGATCGATGCCTCCGGCAAGGCGAGGCGCTTCGAGCGGTTCGAGGCGCCCTATGCCAGCATGGTGCACGACTTCATCGTCACCGCGAACCACGTGCTGTTTCCGATCCTGCCGATCACCGGCAGCATGGAGCGCGCCATGAGCGGACGGCCGCCCTATGCCTGGGAGCCGGACAAGGGCGCCTATGTCGGCGTGATGAAGCGGAGCGGCACGGCCAAGGAGATCGTCTGGTTTCGAGCTGAGGCCTGCTACGTCTTCCACGTCATGAATGCGTGGGAGGAGGAGAACCGCATTATCGCCGACGTCATGCAGTTCGAGGAAGCGCCGCTGTTTCCGCATCCCGACGGCCGGCCGACCGATCCGAAGAAGTCGCGCGCCCGGCATTGCCGCTGGACCTTCGACCTCTCAGGCAATACCGACCGCTTCCAGCAGACTTACCTCGATGATCTCACCGGCGAATTCCCGCGCATCGACGATCGCCGCGCCGGGCTGAGAAACCGTCACGGCTGGTACGCCTGCGCCAATCCGCGGCTGCCGATGTTCGGCGCGCTCTCCGGCGTCGTTCATGTCGACGGCAACGGCCGGCGGCTCGGCCATTATCTGCTGCCCGCCGGCGACACCATCTCCGAACCGGTGTTCGTCGAGCGATCGAAGGATGCGTCTGAGGGCGATGGCTGGCTGCTGGCGGTGGTCTGGCGCGCGCGGGAGAACCGCAGCGACCTCGCCGTCTTCAACGCCACCGATATCGAGGCGGGCCCCGTCGCGCTGGTGCAGCTCGGCCACCGCGTGCCCGATGGTTTTCACGGCAATTGGGTGGGCGCGGTTTAGCGCGCCCGCAATGACAGTGCAGATGCGTCACCAAAGAGATATCTCATGCACATGCCCTCGATCACTGCAAATTTTCTCGCTGTCCTCACCGTCGCTTGCGTCGCGCTCACGCTCCAGATGATCCGGCGGCGGCGGAGCGGCCACGTCATCTTCAACGGCGGCATCCTGCTCGCCGTCGGCCTTCTCATCGCCGCCGCGCTGCCGATCCTGTCGCGTCTGTCTTGGGTGGAATTGGCCGACGAGGCGTCCGACCAAGCCGTTGCAGCACTTCATTTTTTGGAGGTCGCCTACGTTATTTTGACACTGTAAAGATTTCGCTTGACCCGGGATACCTCCTGAATTATTGATCTTTACATCGTAAAGATCGGTCTGACCGAGGTGGGCAATGGCGATTTTCCTGATCCTCGCGCCCTACGGCGCTTACACCTTGCTGATGCTGGTGACGTCGGCCACGGTCAGTATGTTCGTGGCCTCCACGATCTGCATCGGCACCGTCGCAATCGATGTGGCGTACCGCCGTTCGGTGAAGACCCTGGCCGCGGGCTCGGCTGTCGTGTTCGCCGCAATCGGCCTCTACCTCGCGCTGCTCGATCCGACGCTGGGAGCGCTTGGCGTCAAGCTGTCGGTCGATCTCGGCATCTTCGCCATCTCGCTCGGCTCGATGGTGGTCCGCCGTCCCTTCACGTTGCAATATGCGCTTGAGGCGGTGCCGGCCGAGACCGCAGCGATGCCGGGCTTTCTCCACGCCAATTACGTCATCACCGGCGCCTGGACCGCGGCCACACTCCTGATGGCGGCCGCCAATGTCGTGCTGCTCTATGTCCCGGGCCTGCCGCTCTGGTCGAGCCTTGCGGTCGCCTTCGCCGCACGCAACAGCGCGATCTACTTCACAAAGTGGTATCCCGAGTATCGCCAGATCAAGTACGGTACGCCCGCCCGCACATTGCCCAACGTTCGCTGAACAGGATTGACGATGAAGGACGTATTCGCCCGCCTCGCCTCCGATCTCTTCTCCGCCATCGTCTTCCTGGTCGTCTATCTCGTCACCGACAACGTCATCCTGGCAACATCGGTGGCGGTCGCCGGCGCGATCGCGCAGGTGATCTACGCGCGCGTCAAGGGGCAGCAACTCAACTACATGACTTATGCGAGCCTCGCGCTCGTCGTTGGACTGGGCGCGATCACACTGCTGACCCATGATCCCCGCTTCATGATGGCAAAGCCTTCGATCGCGCATTTCGCGATCGGCGCGATCATGCTCAAGCGCGGCTGGATGCTGCGCTATATGCCGCCGATCGTCGTCGACACCGTTCCGGAATACGTGACGGCTGCGGGCTATGCCTGGGCGGTGCTGATGTTCGTGATCGGCGCCGGCATGATCGTGGTCGCCTCCACCGGCGATCTAAAGCTGTGGGCGTTCTACCTGACGGTGGTCGCCGGCGGCGCCAAGATCCTCGCCTTTGCCGTGCAATACGTCGTTCTCAGGCTCATCGTGACCAGCCGCCGGCGCGCCGCCGCCCGCGCCTAAATGCCCTGCCGGAGGGTTAGGCAGGAGCTGGGAGTTGGGCTATAGGTTCGCTCGGGACTGATCGCGGATCGTCGCGGTCCGCCGGGATTTGTTCGGGAGACGGGAATGGCCGTAGACGGCAACTGGAATCTGACCATGACGACGCCGATGGGCGAGCGCCAGGCGACGCTGAGCCTCAAGGCCGCCGGCGGCACGCTCACGGGTACGCAAGGCGCGGAAGGCAATACCGCCGAGATCTTCGACGGCACCGTCTCCGGCGACAACGTCTCGTGGAAGGTCTCGATCACCAACCCGATGCCGCTCACGCTCGAATTCGCCGGCACCGTCTCTGGCGACAGCATCAGCGGCGAGATGGGCATCGGCCCGATGGGCAGCTTCCCGTTCACGGGCGCTCGCGCGTAAGGCCGCACAGTGCGCGAGCTCCGTCTCATCGCGGCGACGATGCTGTGCGTCGCGACCCAAGCCG
>NZ_JALBGZ010000643.1:0-3605 GCF_023006515.1 Bradyrhizobium sp. PRIMUS42 | reverse complement strand
GGGCGGACATTTTCACGGCGGCGGAGGCTTCCGCGGTGGCGGCTTCCATGGCGGCGGAGGACATATCGGCGGTTTCCGCGGCGGTGGATTTCGCGGCGGCCATATCGGCGGCTTCCGCGCCGGGCCGGCCTTCCATGGCGGTGGCTATCGCTATGGTGGCGTTCACCGCTATGGCGGGTTTCATCGCTACGGGATCTATCGGCCTCACTACGGCCATCGCCACTTCCACCGGCGCTATTATGTCGGCGGCTATTACCCCTATTACCACTATCCGCGCCGCTGCCGGATCATCTGGACCTATTACGGCCCGCGCCGCATCTGCCGCTGGCATCGCTGGCACCATCCGTATCGCTATTGGTGATGTGAGTTGTGTCGTCATGCCCGGGCTTGTCCCGGGCATCCACGATCTTTCTGTCAGCGCCTAAAAACGTGGATGGCCGGGACATAGGCGAGCGGAAGCGACGCCGTCGTACGGACGGCTATGCCCGGCCATGACGGAGAATTTGGCCTAGAGCCAATCCTTCAGCTTCCACGACGAAGCTTTCCACCGCGTCAGGTTCTCGAACTTCCACTGCTTGAACATCGCGGGCGGCCAGCGGCTGAGCTTCGAGGTCTCCTCGACCTCCGGCTTGGCGACAACGCGCAAGCGTGCAGCGGGCCGGCGGTGCTGGCGCGTGGCCTCGCCGATCAGGTCGACATATTCCGGCTTGTTGGCCATGGCTTTCGTCCTCGCGAAATCCTCGCGAGGACGAGAGTGTCAGGCGATCGATTAACGGCGATTTGCCGCGATCGCTACAATTGCAGGGAGCGGCTTAGCGCCAGTCCCTGACGTCGACGAAGTGACCGGCGATCGCCGCCGCTGCCGCCATTGCCGGCGACACCAGATGGGTGCGGCCCTTGAAACCCTGGCGGCCCTCGAAGTTGCGGTTCGAGGTCGAGGCGCAGCGCTCTTCCGGCGCCAGCTTGTCCGGGTTCATCGCGAGGCACATCGAGCAGCCCGGCTCGCGCCATTCGAAGCCGGCCTTGAGGAAGATCTTGTCCAGACCTTCGGCCTCCGCCTGCTCCTTCACGAGGCCGGAGCCCGGCACGACCATGGCGTTGACATGCGCCGAGACGTGCTTGCCTTCCGCGATCTTGGCGGCCGCGCGCAGATCCTCGATGCGGCCATTGGTGCAGGAGCCGATGAAGATGCGGTCGACCTTGATGTCGGTGATCTTCGTTCCCGCCGTCAGGCCCATGTATTTCAGGGCGCGATGCTTGGACAGACGCTTGGCCTCGTCCGCGATCTTGTCGGGATCGGGCACGATGCCGGTCACCGAGATGACGTCCTCCGGGCTCGTGCCCCAGGTCACGATCGGCGGCAGCTTGGCCGCATCGAGGTGCAGCTCGTTGTCGAAATGCGCGCCGTCGTCGGAGCGCAGCTTCTCCCAGTAGCGCATGGCCGCATCCCAGTCCGCGCCCTTCGGCGCCTTGGGCCGGCCGCGCAGGAAGTCGAACGCCTTCTGGTCGGGCGCAACGAGACCGGCGCGGGCGCCGCCTTCGATCGACATGTTGCAGACCGTCATGCGGCCTTCCATGCTGAGCGCGCTGATCGCATCGCCGGCGTATTCCAGCACGTAGCCGGTACCGCCCGCGGTGCCGATCTCGCCGATGATGGCCAGGATGATATCCTTGCCCGTCACGCCGTCAGGCAGTTTGCCGTCGACGGTGACGCGCATGTTCTTCGCCTTCTTCTGGATCAGCGTCTGCGTCGCCAGCACGTGCTCGACCTCTGAGGTGCCGATGCCGTGCGCGAGCGCGCCGAAGGCGCCATGCGTCGAGGTGTGGCTGTCACCGCAGACGATGGTGGTGCCGGGCAGGGTGAAGCCCTGCTCGGGGCCGATGACGTGGACGACGCCCTGGCGCTTGTCGAACTCGTTGTAATATTCGATGCCGAATTCCTTGGCGTTCTCGGCCAGCGCCTTGATCTGCTCGATGCTTTCAGGATCGGGATTCGGCTTGGTGCGGTCGGTGGTCGGCACGTTGTGGTCGACGACGGCGAGCGTCTTCTCCGGCGCGTGGACCTTGCGGCCGGTGGCGCGCAGGCCTTCGAACGCCTGGGGCGAGGTCACCTCGTGCACCAGGTGACGGTCGATGTAGAGCAGGCAGGTGCCGTCCTCGGCTTCGTGCACCAGATGGTCGTTCCAGATCTTGTCGTACAATGTGGTCGGCTTGGACATGAGCGTCAGCTCCGAAGGATGTGTGTCAGCGAAGAGCGCGGGTGGCGCGCCGGGCAACAAAATCGTCAGCGCAGCTTTTAGGCTGCGCGCGTAAGCTCTGACGTTGCCGAAGTCGCGAAGCGTCCGAAGAACCGTCCAGGCAGCCGCGAGCGATCGTCGATGACGATGCGCTTGATGGGCTCCATGCTGGTCCGATCTGGAAACATTCTACGAATATATAGCAGGCCGAACCGGAATCGCGAGGGCTTTGACGCGCACGGCTGACGCAACAAAAAAGCGCGGGGTTTTGCCCCGCGCTTTCGGAAACTCGACTGTAGGCGAAGCCTACTCGTTGACGGCCTTGGCGTGCTCGGTTTTCTCGACGATGCGGGCCGACTTGCCGCGCAGCTGACGCAGGTAATAAAGCTTGGCGCGACGCACCTTGCCGCGGCGCACCACCTTGATCGAGTCGATCATCGGCGACATCACCGGGAATACGCGCTCCACGCCCTCGCCGTACGAAATCTTGCGAACGGTGAAGCTCTCGTTGAGGCCACCGCCGGAACGGCCGATGCAGACGCCTTCATAGGCCTGCACGCGGGTGCGGTCGCCTTCGACGACCTTCACGTTGACGATCACGGTGTCGCCGGGACCGAATTCCGGAATGTCCTTGCCGGCGGACAGCTTGTCGAATTGCTCTTGCTCGAGCTGCTTGATCAGGTTCATGGGTAAATCTCCATCGGCGCGCCCAGCCCTGGAAACGGGGGGCTGCGCAAAATTCGTCTATCCAGCCATTGCGGATTTGGCCGCTCCTATAAGGCAAGCCGGAGCGTTTGTCACCCGTCTGTCTTGTTTTTTGGCGTTTTTTGGCGACCGGCCCGATTCGCCGGCTTGGGTGGGATCTGGGCCCATAAATCGGGCCGCCGGGCCGCCGTCAGGGCCTCCGATTGCGCCCGCCGCCAACTGGCGACCTTGGCGTGGTCGCCGGAGGTCAGGATGTCCGGGATCGGGGCCCCCTCGAACAGCTGCGGACGGGTGTATTGGGGGTACTCCAAAAGGCCATCGGAGAAGCTCTCCTCGGTTCCCGAGGCCTCCTTGCCCATCACCCCCGGCAGCAGCCGGACGCAGGCGTCAATCAGCGCCAAAGCCGCGATTTCGCCGCCGGACAGCACGTAATCGCCGATCGAGACCTCCTCCAGGCTCCGCCCGTCGATCACCCGCTGGTCGATCCCCTCGAAGCGCCCGCAGACGATCAGGGGGCCGGGGCCCTGGGCGAGCTCTGCAACGCGGGTCTGGGTCAATGGCCGACCGCGTGGGCTCATCAGGAGTTTCGGCCGGTCCGGGCCGATCCCGGCGGCATCGATGGCGGCCGCCAAAACATCCGCCCGCAGCACCATGCCCGGGCCG
>NZ_JALBGZ010000642.1:0-3606 GCF_023006515.1 Bradyrhizobium sp. PRIMUS42 | reverse complement strand
GGACACGCCGTTGAGCGCGATGATGCCGCCGAACACGACGCTGACGTCGCGAACCGCGAGCAGGGGCGATGTCCCCTGCGCGAGCTGTGCCTGCGTCATCTCGTCTCGCCCACACTGTGCAGTGGGCGACGGGGCGATGCGAACCGCTCCCGGTGATGACAAAGGCTATCTGATCCCCTCGGCCACACGCGCAACTTTTCCTCCTGATTTCAGCTTTTTGCTGATGTCTTTTTTGGAATGCGGCATCAGACCCCCGAGCGCCGCTTCGATGTTCCTTACCATCGCTAAGAGACGCGGTCCAATGTCGTTGATCAAATGCTCTTCCGTGAAGCGGAATGCGGGCGCGCCGCAATTGAACGCGTAGGGACCGGTTCCGTCGTTGAGCCTAAGCGCGACGCCCGCGGCGCCGATATCGTCGTGCCAGTCTCCGACGGAGATCGCAAAGCCGTACTTCGCGACGGTCTCGCCGGAACGTTCCAGCCCTTCGCGCATCTTCGGCCAGCGGCTGCCGTAATGCTCCCGCAGCAGGCGCGAGAGCTCTGCGCGATCGTCGGGGTCGAGCGCCCAGAAATAGGCGCGACCCATCGCACTGGTTGCAATCGGCACGCGGGCGCCGACGTCAAGTTGAACACCGACCGTCTCGCTGCCGCGGCTCTGTCCGAAATAGATCATGCTGTGACGGTCGCGGCCGCCGACGGCGACGGCGCCGCCGGTCGCGCGCATCAGGTCCTCGCGAAACGGCTCGGACAAATGCCGAACACCGAGATTGGCGAGCGCTGCGTAGCCGAGCGACATTGCGGCGGGGGTGAGCTGGTACTTCTCGAAGCGGGGAACCGGCGTCAGATAGCCGAGCTTGGTCAGCGTATAGGTCAGCCGCGACACGGTCGGCTTCGGCAGGTTGGTCCGCGCCGCGATTTCCTGATTGCCGAGAAGACCGTCATTGGGTTGGAATGCGCGCAATACGTCCAGTCCGCGGGAAAGCGCGACGACGAAGTTCCGATCGGTCGCGGTCTTCTTTCCTGTACGCTTCATCCCTGATCTGCTTCTTGCGCGGAGTCGTTGACAACGTCCGTGCTTCAAAATAACCCTGCCGTCAAGATGCGGAATTAAATTCCGCACCGCGAAATCGACAAAAGTATATAGCCCCACCAAGGAGGGACACCGTGAGCGAAGTGGTCAAGCTTGAGCGTCATGACGAAGTCGGGATCGTCACGGTCAATAGCCCTCCGGTCAATGCGCTGAGTGCCGCAGTCCGCGGGGGCATCCTGGAATGCATCAAGGCCGCAATCGCCGATCCCGCCATCAAGGGCATCGTGCTGACCTGTGCCGGCCGCACCTTCATCGCGGGGGCCGACATCACCGAATTCGGCAAGCCGCCGAAGCCGCCGGCCCTCAACGACGTGCTGTCCGAGATCGAGAACTCGCCGAAGCCGGTGGTCGCTGCGATCCACGGCACGGCGCTCGGCGGCGGCCTCGAGGTCGCGCTCGCCTGTCATTTCCGCGTCGCCGTCAAGGAAGCCAAGCTCGGCCTGCCGGAGGTGAAGCTCGGTCTTCTGCCAGGCGCCGGCGGTACCCAGCGCCTGCCGCGCGCGGTCGGTCCCGAGCTCGCGGTCAAGATGATCGTCGGCGGTGATCCCATCGGAGCCGCGGAAGCGCTGAAGAACGGCCTGATCGAGGAAATCGTCGAGGGACCGGCGTCGGGCGGCGAGGCCTTCGTGCGCAAGCTGCTGGCCGAGAAGCGTCCGCTGCGCCGCCTGCGCGACGACGATTCCAAGATCGCGGCCGCCAAGGCCGACCGTTCGATCTTCACCAATGCGGTCGCCGCCATGACCAAGAAGTCGCGCGGCCTGGAAGCGCCGTTCGCCGCCGCCGACGCCGTGGGCTACGCCATTGACCTACCTTTCGACGAAGGTCTGAAGAAGGAGCGCGAGGGCTTCCTGAAGCTCGTCGCCAGCGACCAGTCCAAGGCGCAGCGCTATGCCTTCTTCGCCGAGCGCGAAGCCAGCAAGATCGCCGGCGTCCCTGAAGGCACCAAGTCGCGTCCCGTGAACCGCGTCGCCATCCTCGGCGCCGGCACCATGGGCGGCGGCATCGCGATGTCCTTTGCCAATGCCGGCGTTCCTGTCACCCTGATCGAGACCGGTGAGGAACAGCTCAAGCGCGGCATGGGCATCATGCAGAAGAACTGGGAAGCGACCGCGGCGCGTGGCGGTATCCCGGCTGACGCGCCTGCCAAGCGCATGGCGCTGATCAACGGCGTCGTCGGCATCGAGAATGTCGGCGATGCCGACCTCGTCATCGAAGCCGTGTTCGAGACCATGGCGGTGAAGAAGGAAGTGTTCGGCAAGCTCGACCAATACGTCAAGCCCGGCGCGGTGCTCGCCTCCAACACCTCGTATCTCAACATCGACGAGATCGCGAAGTCGACCAAGCGTCCGCAGGACGTGCTCGGTATGCACTTCTTCTCCCCCGCCAACGTGATGAAGCTGTGCGAGATCGTGCGCGCCGACAAGACCGCGCCGGATGCCCTGGTGACGGCCGTCACCATCGCGCGCAAGATTGCAAAGGTACCGGCCGTGGTCGGCGTCTGCGACGGTTTCGTCGGCAACCGCATGCTCGCTCAGCGCGGCAAGCAGTCGGAGAAGCTGTTGTTCGAGGGTGCCCTGCCGCAGCAGGTCGATGCCGTGGTGACGAAGTTCGGCATGCCGATGGGCCCGTTCGCGATGGGCGACCTCGCCGGCCTCGACATCGGCTGGCGCTCGCGCAAGGACCGCGGCATCAAGTCGGAGATCGCGGACGCGCTGTGCGAAGCCAGCCGTTTCGGTCAGAAGACCGGCAAGGGCTACTACAAGTATGAGGCAGGCTCGCGCTCGGCGCTGCCCGATCCGGAGGTCGAGAAGCTGATCGACGAGACGCTGCTGCGTCTCGGCCGCAAGAAGCGCGTCGTCAGCGACGAGGAGATCCTCGAACGGATGATGTATCCGATGATCAACGAGGGTGCGAAGATCCTGGAAGAGGGCATCGCCGCACGTCCCTCCGACATCGACGTGGTCTGGCTCTATGGCTATGGCTGGCCGATCTATCGCGGCGGCCCGATGTTCTGGGCCGACAGCGTCGGCCTCAAGCACATCGCCGATCGCCTGGCCTTCTACGCCAAGGAGACCAACGACCCCAGCCTCGAGCCCGCCCCGCTGCTGAAGAAGCTTGCGGCCGAAGGCAAGACGTTTGCCTCGCTGGCGGCGGCGTCGAAGGCGGCGTGATGGGGCTTTGCGCTCCAACTCTCAGTCATTCCGGGATGGCCCGCAGGGCCAGGCCCGGAATCCATTTCGCCTCTGAGCGCGCTGCCCGATGGATTCCGGGTTTGATGCCTCGCATCGCCCCGGAATGACGACCGAATGTGATGCAGAGAATGACCCATCCCGGCGAACAGTTTTACCCCGAGGGCGTGCGGTGGGACGACACCATCGTCCAGGGCACGCTGCCTGACCTGCTGTCGAAAGCCGCCGCCGACTACGGCCCGCGCACCGCGCTGGAGTTCCGGGACCGTTCGATCACCTACACCGAGCTCGCAGCTCAGGCCGAGCGCGCCGCCGCAGCGTTTCTGCG
>NZ_JALBGZ010000641.1:0-3618 GCF_023006515.1 Bradyrhizobium sp. PRIMUS42 | reverse complement strand
GGCCGCATGGCGGCGCCGATGGCGGCAGCGCCGCAGGCGGCGGTCGCGCCGGGCGAGGAAACGCTGTCGGTGACGGTGAATGTGAGCTGGGCGATCAAGTCCAAAGAGCAATAGGTCTCGTGTCCCGGACGCGCTGCGGCACGCAGTGACACTGCGCAGAGCCGGGACCCAGGAAGCGGCACCGTACAATCCAGCGACGTGGGCCCCGGCTCAGCGGCGCATCACACCGGACGATGCTTCGCATCGCCGGGAGTGCTGCGCCGCGTCCGGGGCACGAGCGGTGTGTGCAGAGTGCGAGACCTAAATCTCCACCACCTGCCCCGGCTTCATCGCCACGAACCGCTCCTGCGGAAGTTTCGCCGCATCCAGCGCCTCGACCAGCGCCTTGGCGGGCGCGTCGATGGCCTCGTCCGTCAGTTGGAACGTGCCGTGATGATGCCCGAGCGCGGCCTCGGCGCCGCAATCAGCCAGCGCCTTCACCGCATCCTCCGGATTCATGTGCTGGTCGCGCATGAACCAGCGCGGCTCGTAGGCGCCGATCGGGAGGATCGCCAGGCGCAGCGGGCCGTGCTTCTCGGCGACGCGACGAAAATGCGTGCCGTCGCCATAGCCGGAATCGCAGACGACGTAGATCTTCCCCGCAGGCGTCTCCAACACAAAGCTCGCCCACAGCGCCTTGTTGCGATCGAACATGCCGCGCGCCGTCCAGTGCCGCGTCGGAACCAGATGCACGGCGATGCCGCCGCCGAACTCGACGCGGTCGTGCCAGTCGAAGGCTTCCACCTTGATCGTGGGATCCCAGCTGCGCATCGTCACGTCGTTGCCGAGCGGGGTGACCACGCGCGGACCAAAGTTCTTCGCGAGGCGCGACAAGGTCGCGATGTCGAGATGGTCGTAATGGCCGTGCGAGACCAGCACGACATCGATCTTGGGCAGCTTCTCGAAGGCGATGCCGGGATCGTTGTGCCGCTTCGGCCCGGCCCAGGCGACCGGCGAGACCCGCTCCGACCAGACGGGATCGACCAGAATATTGAGGCCGCCGGTCTGGATCAGCCAGCTGGCGTGGCCGACGAAGGAGAGCCGCACGTTGTCGCCGTCGACGCGCGCCGGCGGGGTATCGGCGTGGGGGCTGGGGGCCCAGTCGGGCCATGTGGCGCGCTGTCCCCGGCCGCCCAATTGCCAACGTAGCACCTCGCCGAGCGATCTCGGCGGCGCCCCGTCGGGATCGAAGAAGGTCAAGCCGTCGAAATGGTCGGAGACCGGGCCGTCGTAGGTTTTCATGCGGGACATCCAAAGGGAGGGCACGCCGACCAGCGCGCCGGCCCCGGCGAGCAGTCCAAACAGGCGGCGGCGGGTGATCGGCACGGCGGGCTTCAGCGATGGTAACGGAGGCGGGTCATTCTCTCTAATATGGGCGGTCCCCTAGGAAAAGGAACCGGGCGCCGAAACAACCCTGTTTTCAGAGCCTTGCCCTGGCAAAGGCACCCCGACACCCTAACTTTCCTTGACTTTTGGGCGTGAGCGGCGTTTAACCCCGCCACTTTCTCGGAAAGGCTTTCTTTTCGACCCGCCGACTGGCCCTGGAGGCCGGAGGTCAACGCCCGACAGCGCTGTGCGCCCTCGGGCGTAAAGGTGTTTGGAAGATCGCCATTCTGGCGAGCAGGATAAGGAACAATCGCATTGTTCGACAATCTGTCGGAACGGCTTGGCGGCATTCTCGATCGTCTGACGGGGCGCGGTGCGCTGACCGAAAAGGACGTCGATGCCGCTATGCGCGAGGTACGCCGCGCGCTGCTGGAGGCCGACGTCGCGCTGGAAGTGGTGCGCAGCTTCACCGAGCGCGTCCGCGAGCAGGCGATCGGCGCCACCGTCGTCAAGTCGGTGACCCCCGGCCAGATGGTGGTCAAGATCGTCCATGACGAGCTGATCAACACGCTCGGCGCCGAAAGCCAGACCATCGACGTCAATTCCGTGCCGCCGGTGCCGATCATGATGGTCGGCCTGCAAGGCTCCGGTAAGACCACCACCACCGCCAAGCTCGCCCGCCGCCTGGTCCAGCGCGACAAGCGCAAGGTGCTGATGGCCTCGCTCGACGTCTACCGTCCGGCGGCGATGGAGCAGCTGGCCGTGCTCGGCCGCGATCTCGATATTCCGACTTTGCCGATCGTCGCGGGCCAGCAGCCGCCGCAGATTGCGAAGCGCGCGCTGGAAGCCGGCAAGCTCGGCGGCTACGACATCGTGCTGCTCGACACCGCCGGCCGCACCACGCTCGACGAAGAGATGATGGCGGAAGCAGCCGCGATCAAAGCTGCCGCCAATCCGCATGAAGTGCTGCTGGTCGCCGACAGCCTCACCGGTCAGGACGCGGTGAACCTCGCGCGCGCGTTCGATCAGCGCGTCGGCCTCACCGGTATCGTTCTCACACGTGTGGACGGCGATGGCCGCGGCGGCGCCGCGCTGTCGATGCGCGCGGTCACCGGCAAGCCGATCAAGCTGATCGGCACCGGCGAAAAGACCGATGCGCTGGAAGATTTCCATCCCGACCGTATCGCCGGCCGCATCCTCGGCATGGGCGACGTGGTCTCGCTGGTTGAACGTGCCGCCGCCAACATCGACGCCGAAAAGGCCGCACGCACTGCCGAGCGTATGCGCAAGGGTCAGTTCGACCTCAACGACATGCGCGAGCAGCTCACGCAGATGGCGAGCATGGGCGGCATCAGCGGCCTGATGGGCATGATGCCCGGCATCTCCAAGATGAAGAACCAGATCGCCGCTGCCGGCATCGACGACAAGATCTTGAAGCGCCAGGTCGCGGTGATCGATTCCATGACGCGCGACGAGCGCCGTCATCCCGACCTGCTCAAGGCCAGCCGCAAGAAGCGTATCGCCGCAGGCTCCGGCCAGAGCGTCGAGCAGGTCAACAAGCTGCTCAAGATGCACCGGAACATGGCCGACGTGATGAAGGCGATGGGCTCGGGCAAGCGCGGCCCGCTCGCCGGCATCGCCCAGGCGATGGGCTTTGGCGGCGGCATGAAGCCTCCTTCGCCGGAAGAGATGAAGGCGATGCAGGAGAAGATGCAGGCCGGCGGTGGACAAGGTCTGCCCAGCCTGCCGAAGGATCTGCCGCCCGGTCTTCGCTCGGGCCTGCCGAATTTGCCGGGGCTTACAGGCCTCAGCGGCAAGCCGACCCTTCCGGGGCTCGGCGGATTTCCCGGCAAGAAGAAATGAGGAATTCGTCGCGAGGGACCGCACGGTCTCGCGCGGCGCGAAAATACCAATCAACCGAACAAACGTACTTTGAAGGAGAACTAGATGTCCGTCGTTATCCGCCTCGCCCGCGCAGGCACCAAGAAGCGCCCCGTCTATCACGTCGTCGTCGCCGACTCGCGCTTTCCCCGCGATGGCCGCTTCATCGAGCGTCTCGGCCATTTCAACCCGCTGCTGCCGAAGGACAACGAGACTCGCCTCAAGCTCGACATGGACAAGGTGAAGGCCTGGCTCGCCAAGGGCGCGCAGCCGTCGGACCGCGTGGCCCGTTTCCTCGACGCCGCCGGCGTCAAGAAGCGCGAAGCCCGCAACAACCCCGAGAAGGCCGTGCCGCGCAAGGAGCGCAAGGCG
>NZ_JALBGZ010000640.1:0-3632 GCF_023006515.1 Bradyrhizobium sp. PRIMUS42 | reverse complement strand
TCGCAGGTTTATGCGGTTCTGGTGTCGTCGGCGGTGACGACCAGCGTCGTCATGTTCCTCGTGGCCGCGGCGCTGGTGTCGTCCTGGCTGATCACGGTGGCAATTCCCGCGCCCAGCTCGATGCCGCACGCATCCTCAGCCGCCTGATGCGGCAGATGGATTTCGGCACGGCGCAGAAGGACGGCTCGGTCATCGTCGTGTTTGCGGAAACCGACTTCCGCACCGCCCACATGATCGCCCGCCGCCTCTCCGCGGTGATGCGGCACACCTCCAACGGCAAGCACGAGATGCGCAGCGAGCCCGTCGTCAGCGTGGACTCGCTGTCGCCGTCGGACACGGCAAGGTCGCTGCTGGCCCGGCTGTCGGCGGATGCGTCAAGGGCGGCGTCGTAGTCTCAGGCGCGCTAATACAAGGGTGGGCAAAGGCGCACTTGCGCCGTGCCCACCATTTTCCCTGACGGCGGCTGCGGTGGGCACGCTTCGCTTTGCCCACCCTACGACATGTCGCCCCGCCCCTACGCCGCCTTCTTACTTTCCGCGAGCTGCGCCAGCTGGCGCATGATCTCCGTCGTGCCGGCGAGACGCTCTTCCGGGGTCTCCCAGTCCTGCAGGAACACCACCTTCATGTCGGGTCGTACCTTGGCGGCCTGGCCGTGGCTGCGGATGAAGGTCACCAGGCGATCGGGATGGGCGAACGAATTGTCGCGGAAGGCGATGACGGCGCCCTTCGGGCCGGCATCGATCTTCCCGACATTGGCCCTTCGGCAGAACGCCTTGATCGCGGCGACCTTGAACAGGTAGCGCACCTCGTCCGGCAGCACGCCGAAGCGGTCGCGCATCTCGGCACCAAAGTTCTCGATCTCCTCCTCGGTGTCGAGGTCGGCAAGGCGCCGGTACAGCGACAGCCGCACCGAGAGGTCGCCGACATAGTCCTCCGGAATGAGCACGGGCATGCCGATCGTGATCGACGGCGACCAGCGGTCGGCGGCAGGCTCGGAAACGCCGGCCTTGAGGTTGACGATCGCCTCCTCCAGCATCGACTGATAGAGCTCGAAGCCGACCTCCTTGATGTGGCCTGACTGCTCCTCGCCGAGCAAATTGCCGGCGCCGCGGATGTCGAGGTCGTGCGAGGCGAGCTGGAAGCCCGCGCCCAGCGTCTCCAGCGATTGCAGCACGGTGAGCCGGCGCTCGGCCTGCGCCGTGATCTTCTGCTGCGCCGGCAGCGTGAACAACGCATAGGCGCGCAGCTTGGCACGGCCGACGCGGCCGCGGAGCTGATAGAGCTGGGCGAGACCGAACATGTCGGCGCGGTGCACGATCAGCGTGTTGGCGTTGGGGATGTCGAGGCCGGATTCCACGATGGTGGTCGACAGCAGGATGTCGAACTTGCCGTCGTAGAACGCCGTCATGATGTCCTCGATCACGGCGGGCGGCATCTGGCCGTGCGCGACCGCGACCTTCATCTCCGGCACGTTCTTGTCGAGGAAGTCCTTGACCTCGGCGAGGTCGTCGATGCGCGGCACCACGTAGAACGCCTGCCCGCCGCGATAGCGCTCGCGCAGCAGCGCCTCGCGGATCATCAAGGGATCGTGCGGAGCGACGAAGGTGCGAACCGCGAGCCGATCCACGGGAGGCGAAGCGATGATCGAGAGTTCGCGGACGCCGGTGAGCGCGAGTTGCAGCGTGCGCGGGATCGGCGTCGCCGACAGCGTCAGCACGTGCACCTCGGAGCGAAGCGCTTTCAGCCGCTCCTTGTGGGTCACGCCAAAGTGCTGCTCCTCGTCGACGATGACGAGACCGAGGTCGCGGAACTTGATCGCCTTGCCGAGCAGTGCATGGGTGCCGACGACGATGTCGACCGAGCCGTCGGCAATGCCCTTCTTGACCAGATTGAGCTCCTTGGTCGCGATCAGGCGCGAGGCCTGCGCCACGTTCACCGGAAAGCCCTTGAAGCGCTCGGTGAAGGTTCTTGCGTGCTGGCGCGCCAGGAGCGTGGTCGGCACCACGACCGCGACCTGCTTGCCCTCAAGCGCCACGGCAAACGCGGCGCGCAAGGCCACCTCGGTCTTGCCAAAACCGACGTCGCCGCAGATCAGCCGGTCCATCGGACGGCCGAGTTCGAGGTCCTTCAGTGTGGATTCGATGGCCCCTAACTGGTCCTCGGTTTCGTCATAGGGGAAGCGTGCACAGAACTCGTCGTAGAGACCGGGCTGCACCAGCAGCTTGGGCGCCTCGTGCAGATGGCGAGCGGCAGCGATCTTGATCAATTCCCCCGCGATCTCGCGGATACGATTCTTGAGTTTCGCCTTGCGGGTCTGCCAGCCGCCGCCGCCGAGCCGGTCGAGCTCGACCGTGGTCTGGTCGGAGCCGTAGCGCGACAGCAGCTCGATGTTCTCGACCGGCAGGAACAGTTTTGTTTCGGCGGCATAGTGCAGTTCGAGACAGTCATGCGGCGCGCCGGCGACATCAAGCGTTTGCAGGCCGACGAAGCGGCCGATGCCGTGGTCGACGTGGACCACGATGTCACCGGCGGCAAGGCTCGTCACCTCCGAGATGAAATTGTCGAGCTTGCGGCTGGCCTTGCGCGGCCGCACCAGGCGGTCGCCGAGGATGTCCTGCTCGCTGATGAGCGCGATCTCGTCGGTCTCGAAACCGCTCTCGAGGCCGAGCACGGCGAGCATGGTCTCGTTGCGCGGGGTCGCCTGCACCGTGCGCCAGGAGTTGACGCTGGTGGTGTGGGGCAGCTTGTGGTCGCGCAGCATCGAAGTCATGCGGTCGCGCGAGCCTTCGCTCCAGAGCGCGATCACGACCTTCTTGCGCTGGGCGTGCAGCGCCATCACGTGGCTGACCACGGATTCGAACACGTTGACCGTGGTGTCGTTGCGCTCCGGCGCGAAGTCGCGGCCCTTGCGCGCGCCGGCGTCGACGACACTCGTGCCATCGGTCGGCACGGAGAACTGCGTCAACCGCACCAGCGGCATGTCGCTCTCGCGCTTGGTCCACTCTTCGTCGGTGAGATAAAGCCGATCCGGCGGCAGCGGCTTGTAGATCGCGCCGCCGCCCGGATGCTCCATGGCATCGCGGCGGGCCTCGTAATAGTCCAGGATCTGCTTGAAGCGCTCGCGGACGGCGTCCTCGGCCTGCGGCTCGATCGCGATAGCCGCGCCTTGCAGGTAGTCGAACAGCGTGTCCATCCGGTCCTGGAACAGCGGCAGCCAGTGCTCCATGCCGGGATGGCGGCGGCCCTCGCTGACGGCCTCGTACAGCGCATCGTCGCGCGTGGGCGCGCCGAACTCGGCAACATAGCCCATGCGGAAACGGCGGATGGTGTCGGTGACGAGCTGGAACTCGGAGATCGGCACCAGGTCGAGCGCGCGCATATCGAGCAGCGTGCGCTGGGTCTCGGCGTCGAAAGTGCGGATCGACTCCAGGCTGTCGCCGAAGAAGTCGAACCTCACGGGCTGATCCAGGCCGGCCGGGAACAGGTCCAGGATGCCGCCGCGCACGGCATATTCGCCGGGCTCGCGCACGGTCGAGGAGCGGTTGTAGCCGTTGTGCTCGAGCCAGGCGACGATGGTGTCCATCGGCACGACGTTGCCGGGCGCGACCGACAGCGCCTGCGCCGCGACCAGC
>NZ_JALBGZ010000063.1:0-15699 GCF_023006515.1 Bradyrhizobium sp. PRIMUS42 | reverse complement strand
ATCGGCTGCGGCTTTGGCCTGCGCATCCTTCTGCGCGCCGAGCGCGGCGAGACGATCACGCTCGGCCTCGGCCTGCTTCACCTTCGCGGTCGCCGCTGCGTGAGCCTGCTCGGCACCGATCTTCTCGACCTGGAGCTTGGCAAGGCTCGCATAGAAGCCATCGGGGTGCTGGGCGAGGAAAGCATCCCACGCCGCCTTGTTGCCAACCTGGAGCGCGAGCTCATAGTCGCGGCGGATATCGGCCTGCGGGTTCGCCACGGGCGCCACGGGTGCTGCAACCGCCACCTTGACCGGCACCAGCGGCATGTCTTCGCCGCCGAGCGAACCGTAAACGAACGGCTCCTGCTTGTTACCGGTCGACTTGAGCACATCGTCGCGCACGAAGCCGAAGGCGCGGCGGACGTCGAGGCCCGGCGTCGTCAGATGCTTCGACAGCGCGACGGTAAAGGGGCTGTTGGCGCCGTCGCCGTCCTGCGCCGTGAAGCCGGCCTTTGCCGAATAGGCGATCAGCGTGTTGGGGCTGGTCGGCTCGACCTGGGCCAGGCCACGGCCGATGCCGCGCGAGGCCACCGTGCGCTTCATCCTCTTGCCGAACGGATTGTCGCGGCAGGCATCCAGGATCACCAGACGAAGCTGCTTTGCCGGCTCGACCGCGACCAGGACGCGGTCGAGCGAAAGGGCCTCGTCATAAACGTCGGTATCGCGCTCGAGCTTGGCGTCGACAGGGATCAGATAATTCGAGCCCTCGACCTCGATGCCGTGACCGGCATAGTAGACCACCGCGATATCGGCACTGCGGGTCGCGTCGGCAAAGTCGCGCAGCACGCGCCGTGTATCCAGGGCCGAGAGGTCGCGCCGGTAATCGACAACATCGAAACCGGCCTCCTTGAGCGTCTTCGCCATCACCGCACCGTCGTTGACGGGGTTGGCGAGCGCCGGCGCGTGCTGATAGGCCGAGTTGGCAAGCACCAGCGCGACGCGGCTGCCGGCGAGAGCGGGATCCGTGCCGAACAGCAGCGCTGCGGCGAGGAGAAGCGGGCATAGTCTGAGCAGATTGCGCATGACACGACTTCCGAAGTTCGGGCCGTTTCGAGCCCCTTGGGACCGCTTTAGCAGGATCTGGCGCCGGCGCTTGTGATGGAGGTCACGAAGGCCGCGCCGGCGACTCTCGGAAAGTCCCCCTTTGTTTGTCGCACCAGCGCGGCTGCGGTTCGCTCCCAAGCTGGTGTCGACCGAGTTCCCTTAGGCATCACCGATATGCTTCCGATATTGCGGCAGATTGTCCGTAATTTCGTGCCAGGGCGCCTTCGATGCCACGAAAATGTGGGCGCTTGGCCGGATCGAGGGGGCATCGACCAGGGTTCCCATGGCGACATGGACCCATTCTCCGTCACGCACCCGGGAATAGAGCAGCGAGCCGCATCGCCCACAATGGGCGTCATGGCTGGTGTCGTCGCCGAAGATCATCCGCTGATCCCGACCCTGGACAATGCGCAGCTTGTCTTGCGGGATACCGGCGAACGGCTTGAAGGCGGAGCCGGTGGTGCGGCGGCAGTTCGAACAGTGGCAATTCATCGCATAGGAGAACGCGTCGGCCACCTCAAAGCGGACGGTGCGGCAATAGCATTCGCCGATCAGGATACGAGCGTTCGAAGTTTCTGATCCGGTCATCCCAGCGTCCCTGCGCAATTGGCGAGAGACACCCATAGCGCATTTCGATGCGTACGACTAAGTTCGCCCCAAGCCATCATGCAAAAGGATGACCCATGAGCCAGAACCGTTCGAGCGTCGAAGCCGTCGTGCAATCCTATTTTGACGGGCTCTACGAGGGCGACGCTGAAAAGCTCGGCGCCATCTTCCATCCCTCCGCGGATTTGCGCTGGGTCGAAAAGGGCGAGCTCCAGGTGCTGACCGTGCCGGACTGGCTCGACCGCGTGCGCAAGCGCCCATCCGGCAAGGCGGAAGGCAAGCCGCGCGAGGATTTCATCGTCACCATCGACCGCTCGGACGACAAGACCGCCTTCATCAAGGTCAGGTGCCAGCTGCCACCGCGTTTCTTCACCGATTATCTGGTCGCGATGAAGCTCGCCGACGGCTGGCAGATCGTGTCGAAATCGTATCGGTATGACCTGAGGGAGTGACGCGGCTGCTCGACGTTCGCCCAATATCTGCCGCGGTCACGCCCCATTCTGCGTCATTGCGAGCATAATTCTCGCCCGTCATTGCGAGGAGCCCTTGCGACGAAGCAATCCAGAATCCCTCCGAGGAGACAGACTGGATTGCTTCGTCGCTTCGCTCCTCGCAATGACGACGCGGATGCAGCATCCGCTATATTTCCTGCCCCCACTCATCTGAAAAGTCCCCATGCCGCTCGACCGCCGCTCCCTGCTTGCCTCACTCGGCTGGATGGCCGCTTCTCCCGCGCTTGCGGCAGAGGCGCCGCCAGAATTCGAAGCCTATGAACGCGAGAGCGCCGGGCGGATTGGCGTCTATGCGGAGAACCTGGCCACCGGCGCCAAGCTCACCTGGCGCGCCGACGAGCGCTTCGTCATGTGTTCGACCTTCAAAGCCTCGCTCGCGGCCAGCGTGCTCGCACGGGTCGATCGCGACGAGGAGCAGCTTGCGGCCATGATCCCTTACGGCCAGGCCGACCTGCTGGAGTATGCGCCGGTCGCCAAGCAGAATCTCGCGGCTGGCGCGATGTCGGTCACCGAGATGTGCAAGGCGATCATCGAGCTCAGCGACAACACCTGCGCCAATCTGCTGCTGGCGCGGATCGGCGGCCCTGCCGCGCTCACCGCGTTCTGGCGCTCGTTCGGCGATGCCACCTCGCGGCTCGACCACAACGAGCCCGAACTCAATCGCTCCCCACCCGGAGATCCCCGGGACACCACGACGCCGGCGGCGATGGCCGGGAACTTGCGCCGTCTGGTGACGGGCGAAGCGCTGACGCCGGCCTCGCGTACCCTGCTCACGGAGTGGATGGTGAACTGCAAGACTGGCGCGAACCGGCTGCGCGGCGGCCTGCCCGCAAGTTGGAAGATCGGCGACAAGACCGGCTCCAATGGCAAGGACGCAGCGGGCGACATCGCGGTGGCCTGGCCGAAGTCCGACACGCCGATCCTTATCGCGGCCTATGTCCAAGGCGGCACGCCGACGGCAGCGCAGATCGAAGCCGCCTTCGCGCGAATCGGGCGGACGGTGGCTGAGCGGCTGGCGTAAGCCGCGCGCATTGACGCAGCAGTCGCTTCCGGGTCAAGACAGGCCATCATGGAAGCGAAGTTTCAGACCTTTCTCATCCTGCTGGCCGTATTGGCGGGCGTGGCGCTGGCGGCACGCCGCTTCAACGTCGCCCCCGCCATCCTGCTGATGCTGGCCGGCGTCGGCCTCGCCTTCGTGCCGGGCATGCCCGCAGTGGAATTGCCGCCGGAACTGGTGCTGCTGATGGTGCTGCCACCGCTGATCTACTCGGCGAGCGTCGCCATGAGCTGGCGCGAGTTCAGAAAGAATCTGCGCCCCATCGTGCTGCTTGCGGTCGGCGCAGTGATCTTCACCGCGGCGATGGTGGCGGCCGCCACGCATTACTTGATCGGCCTGCCCTGGGCCGTCGGCTTTCTGCTCGGCGCCATCGTCGCGCCCCCCGACGTGGTGGCGCCGCTCGCGATCGCGCGCCGGCTCAACTTGCCGCGGCGGCTCGTGGTTATTCTCGAGGGCGAAGGACTCGCCAACGACGCCACCGCGCTGACCCTCTACCGCTTCGCGCTGGCGGCGATCATGGTCGGGCATTTCTCGCTACCGCTCGCGGCCGGTGAATTCCTCCTCATCGTCGCCAGCGAGATCGCCTTTGGCATCGGCGTCGGCTGGCTCTCCCTGCGCTTCCGCAAATGGTCCGGGGATCCGCAGGTCGAGCTGACGCTGTCGCTGATCACGCCCTACGTGTCCTACTGGCTGCCCGAACATGTCGGCGGCTCCGGCGTGATCGCCACCGTCGCCTGCGGCCTTTATGTGAGCTGGAACGGCCCGCTGCTGATCTCGTCGGCGACGCGCCTGCAGGGCATCTTCTTCTGGGACCTCGTGATCTACCTGATCGAGGGGGTGCTGTTCCTGCTCACCGGCTTCCAGATGCGCGCGCTCTACGAGAAGTCGAAGGCGTTCCCCCTCGACGACATCCTGATCGCGACCGCCGTGGTCCTGATGATCGTCGTGATCGCGCGCTTCGCCTGGCTCTATCCCGCAACCTATCTGCCGCGGCTGCTCAGCAAATCGTTGCGCGAGCGCGATCCGTCGCCACCCTGGCAATGGCCGTTCGTGCTCGCTTTCACCGGCGTGCGCGGCGCGGTGTCGCTCGCAGCGGCGCTGGCGCTGCCATTCACGCTACCTGATGGCGCGGCGTTCCCATATCGTGACCTGATCCTGTTCGTCGCCTTCGGCGTCATCTTCGTCACGCTGATCGGCGTCGGCCTGACGCTGCCGCCGGTGGTGCGGTGGCTCGGCGTCGCCGATGCCGGCCGAAACGAGCATGCCGCCGAGCACGAAGCCGAGATCGCCGCGCGCCGTCAGGCCCTGGACGCCGCGCTAAGGTCGCTCGACGCAATGACCGCGGAAAAGGAAGTCTCCGAAGAGGTGATGCGGCTTCTGCGTGCGCGTCACGAGATCCGCGTCAACCAACTTCCGGATTCGCTCGATCCCACCCGCCACGACGTCTCCGCCGCCGGCACTATGCTGACCCGCAACCTGATCGCCGCCGAACGAAAATTCATCCACGATCTCCTGCGCGATGGCCAGATCACCGACGAGACGCGGCGGCGGATCGAGCGCGATCTGGATCTGGAGGAGGCGAGCCTGGCGAACCGGGAGTATCGGGGCGTGCCGCTGTAGCCTCCTCGTCATGGCGAGCCAAATGCCAAATGACTGCCTTGCGCAGAACTCCCCTATTGCCGCGGCCACGGCCCCCGCGATCGCCTCATGCCGCTCCGGCGAGTTCATCGCCATTTCCTCGTCGCGATTGATGATCGAGCCCGCTTCGAGCAGCACTGCGGCACTGCTTGTCCGCGAGAGAACCACGAGTCCGTCATAACGGTAGACGCCGAAATCCTTGTCGAGCAATTGGCGCCGGTAACGGCCCATCACCGGCAAGGTGTATTGGCTGGCATAGTGCAGGCCCTGCTCTTTCAGCTGCCGGCCGATCATCCGGGCCAGCATCAGGCTGGTGGCAAAGTGCGGATTGTGCTGCGACACGAACAGCGAGTGGCCTGAGAAGCGGTCGCTGAAATAGCTCTTCGCCCCATCGAATTCCCAGGTCTCGAGCAGCTTGTCCGGCACCGAATCGTGGTGAATCGACAGGAAGAGATCGGCCCGGCCGTTATTTGCTGCACTGACCCGCTTGAACAGGCTCGGCCGCGCCTTGCCGTCCGTGACGAGCAGCCGGGTTGCGGCAAAGCCTTCGGACTTGAGTCTCGCCGTGATGAGTCTTGCGAGCCGGACGTTGAAGCCGAACTCCGGATCATTGCGCGCGCTCAATGCGCCGTAGGAGTCCGGGGTGTGCCCGACGTCCACGACGATCCGGAATTTGGGCATCTCACATCTGGCCGGTACCTGCAGCTTGGCCTTGGGTCTTGCAATCTTTCGCGCGGTCACGGCCGCGCTGCTGCCAACAATCGCAAGCGACGATAGCAGGATCGACGCAACCAGCCCGACGATGATGCTGCGCGGTTGCCCCAAGCGTCACTCCGCTGCCGCGATTCTGGGACGGCCGACGAAGCCCGCGACATCGCCGAAGCGCTCCAACATTACTGCGGGCAGGTCCTTGGACTTGCTGGTCACGCAGGCACCGGAGCGCACCGCATAGCGGTCCTGATGCGCAGCCTGCGGCGGCGGCTCGCCCTGCTGGAGCGCCCGCGCCAGATCCATCACGAGCTTGCGGAAATGCATGATGCCGAGATCGGTCGGCCCGAGATGCTCGCGGGTGCGGTCGGCGATCGGCCCCTGGCTATCCTGCACGGCGGCGTCCTGCTCGGAGACGCCCTTGATGCCGGTGTAGCTTCGGGTCTTCTGGAGCTTGCGGTCGATCAGATAATCGTTGCCCTTGTGACGCAGCGGCACGTAATTGTCGTCGACCTCCGCGATCACGCCGTTGCCGCGGTCATAGGCGTCGCGCTCTCCTTGCGTCAGCGGCCGCTCCGGATTCCAGGCATAGGTATAGATCCAGCAATTGGTGTCGGTCACCGGCACGAAAGTCTGGCCGAAGATGTTCTCGCCCGGCATCGCGCTCGGCGCATAAGCATGAAACGGCATCAGGAACTGCGCGATGCGCCAGTAGATGTTGTCGCCACCGGTCAGCCGGCCGCCGGCAATGGTCAGCCCGGCCTCGTGCGGACTGATCTTGATCACCGGGCGCGGATCCTCGGCGATCCAGCGCATGTGATCGCTCGACATCCGCGCGATCGGATTCACAAAGTGCTTCTTGATGTCCAGGATCTCGTTCTCCTCCTTGTCGAAGGAGAGATGGGCAAAGGTGAAATGCGCGGTGTCGATCGAGCCTTCCAGCGCCTGCACCCAGTTGCAGTCCTGCCATTTCTTGCTGACGTAGCGGTGCGATTCCGGCAGCAGCGCCATCTCGAGATCGGGCAGCTCGGGCATGGTCTCAAGCGGGCCCATATAGGCCCAGATCATCTCGCCCCATTCGCGCACCGGATAGGATTTGATACGGATCAGATCCTTGGCGTTGAGATCGGGATAGGAGGTCGGCATGTCGACGCAGCGACCTTCGGTGTCGAACTTCCAGCCATGATAGACGCAGCGGATGCCGCACTCTTCGTTGCGCCCAAGCCAGAGATTGGCGCCGCGATGCGGGCAATATTGGTCGATGATTCCGACGACGCCGCGGGAGTCGCGGAAGGCGAGCAGCTCCTCGCCGAGCACAATGATCTTCTTCGGCTCGCCGTCGGGCTCGGGGAGTTCTTCGCAGAGAGCCACGGGAATCCAGAACCGGCGCAACAATTCGCCCATGCCCGTTCCAGGGCCGGCCTCGGTCAGGAATCTGTTGTCCTCGGCGCGGAGCATGGCTGATCCTCGCGATTTTCAATACAGTGTGTGCGTCATAAGAAACGTTTCTGCCTCGGAATGGAGCAACCTAGCCTTCGACCGGTATTTTGTGGCCGAGTGTTGCCGGAAGTCCACGGGCGGCGACGATGACGGCGCAGTTTTTGGCCGGGCGGGCATGATCGTGAAAAATTCCACCGCATCGTTCGATTCCGACGTTGCCGATTTCACATCGGCCTTTCCCCCTTCACCGTCACCCGCGTCCCCGAGCGCGTATGCGGCCAGTAGTCCCACATTGCGCGGTGCTGGGTGCAGCGGTTGTCCCAGAAGGCGATGGCATTCTCGGTCCAGCGGAAGCGGCACTGGAATAGCGGGTTCTCCGCGTGCTGGTAGAGATAGCCCAGCATTGCGTCGCTCTCGTCGCGCGGAATGCCGTTGATGTGACGGGTGAAGCCGCGGTTGACGTAGAGCGCCTTCTTGCCCGTGACCGGGTGGGTGCGCACGACGGGATGCTCCGCGTGCGGATAGCTCGGCCTGTCCGCGACGCCGTAGTTCGCATAAAGGCCTCGATAGATCGGCTCGCCGTCGTGCAGCGCGGTCAGGCCGTCGAGATAGGCCTTCATGCGTTCCGACAGCGCTTCGTAAGCCGCGTACATGTTGGCGAACAGCGTGTCACCGCCGCGCGGCGGACACTGCTTGATGTAGAGGATCGAGCCCATCGGCGGCTCGAGATCGCAGGACACGTCCGAGTGCCAACCCTCGCCGTTCGCGCGCGGCGAGTTCTTGTCGGCGTAGATCTTCATCAGGGCCGGGTCTTCATCCTCATGCGGCGCGGCGGGATGAAAATGCAGCTCGCCGAACTTGCGGCCGAAGGCGAGATGCTGCTGCGGCGTGATGTGCTGGTCGCGGAAGAAGATGACGAGGTTTTCGGCGAGCGCGCGGTGGATCTCGTCCATCTGCTGGTTGGAGCGGGCGTCATCGGAGACCAGCCTGCCGAGGTCGACGCCGGTGATTTCCGCGCCGATGATGGGCGTGAGCTTTTCGACCGCGATGGTCTCGTAAGGAGCGCCGTCCTCCGCCGTGTGGCGATAGCGCGGGCCTTGCTTGCCGGCGAGTGAGCTCATGGCGTGTCTCCCGATCGTTCTTGATTGGGGACATCGTAGCCCGGATGGAGCGAAGCGCAATCCGGGAACGGTTTGTCAGCTTGAGAGAGCCCCCCGGATTTCGCTGCGCTCCATCCGGGCTACAAAAATAAGGCGGGTTACGCTGCGCGAACCCGCCTTACGATTCCGTCTTTGGAAGACGCCTACTCCGCTGCCGTCACCGGCACCTTGGCACCCTGGCCGTAGCGCTGGTCGATGTAGTCGATCACCAGCGCCTTGAAGTCGGCGGAGATGGTGGGACCGCGCAGCGTGCGGAACTTCTTGCCGTCGACAAACACCGGCGCGGCCGGCGCTTCGCCGGTGCCGGGCAGCGAGATGCCGATATTGGCGTGCTTGGATTCGCCCGGGCCGTTGACGATGCAGCCCATCACCGCGACGTTGAGCTCTTCGACGCCGGGATATTTCGTCTTCCAGGCCGGCATCTCGTCGCGGATGAAATCCTGGATCGAGCGGGCCAGCTCCTGGAACGTGGTCGAGGTGGTGCGGCCGCAGCCGGGGCAGGCCGCAACCAGCGGCACGAAGGTGCGGAAGCCCATGGTCTGCAGCAGTTCCTGGCCGACCTGCACCTCGCGGGTGCGGTCGCCGCCGGGCTCCGGCGTCAGCGAGATGCGGATGGTGTCGCCGATGCCCTGCTGCAAGAGAATGCCGAGTGCAGCCGACGACGCCACGATGCCCTTCGAGCCCATGCCGGCTTCAGTCAGACCGAGATGGATCGCGTAATCGGAACGGCTGGCGAGATCCTGATAGACCGCGATGAGATCCTGCACCGCCGAGACCTTTGCGGAGAGGATGATGCGATCCTTGGGCATGCCGAGCTCTTCGGCCCGCGCGGCCGAGAGCAGCGCGGACTGCACCATGGCCTCGCGCGTCACCGCGCGCACGTCGCGCGGATTGGCGGACGCGGCATTCTCGTCCATCAGCTTGGTCAAGAGCTCCTGGTCGAGCGAGCCCCAATTGGCGCCGATGCGGACCGGCTTGTTGTTCTTGTTGGCGATCTCGATGATGTCGGCGAACTGGGTGTCGCGCTTGTCCTTGAAGCCGACATTGCCGGGATTGATGCGGTACTTGGCGAGCGCCTCGGCGCAGGCCGGATAGGCCGCGAGCAGCTTGTGGCCGATATAGTGGAAGTCACCGATCAGCGGCGTGGTGATGCCGCGCTTGGCGAGACCGTCGCGAATGTGCGGGACGGCGGCAGCGGCCTCCTCACGGTCCACGGTGATGCGAACCATTTCGGAGCCGGCGCGCGCGAGCGCTGCGACCTGGGCAATGGTACCGTCGATGTCGGCGGTATCGGTGTTGGTCATCGACTGCACGACGATCGGCGCACCGCCGCCGACGGCGACGTCGCCGACCTTGACCTGGGTGGTACGATGACGCGGTGCGGGCCCCGCGATGTCGGAATCGATGGTGGTTTCGGGCTTGTTCATGGGGTCCAAATATCAGGTTTTGGTGACGTTCAGCAATGCATCACGCGGCGCCGAAGCCGTTTGGCTCGGACGGTTAACCAGAAAAAGCCCAGCAATTACAAGGACGGCTGCCGCCCCGAAGGCCAAGCTTAGGGTGTCGTGCATGATGAAATAGCTACCCACCACGCCAAACAAAGGGGTGATGAAGGTAAAAGCCGACAATTTGCTGGCCGAATAGGTCTTCACCAGAGCGAACCAAAGCGTGAACGTAGTTCCAACCACCCAGATCGCCTGGAAGGCCATCAGGCCGAGCGACAGCGGCGCCGGCGTGTGCGTGATGGTCTCGCCGAACAGCCAGGCCGCCAACCCCAGGATCGGGATCGAAATGGCGACCTGATAGCCAAGCGCCTTCTCGGGCGCGGCGAACCGCAGCCTCGTGCCCTTGGCAACCAGCGTCGTCGCCGCCCACAGCGCGGCGCCGCCGACGATCATGAGGTCGCCGAGCAGAACATGCGAATCGACATTGGGCTGCGGCACGCCGATTGCGAGGGCGACACCGGCAAAGCTGATGGCGAGGCCCAGCCATTGCGAGGCGCCAAGCCTCTCGCCGAGCACCTGATAGGAGCCGAGCGCGACGAAGAACGGCGCGGTGTAGAGGAACACCACCGCGCGAGAGGCAGAGGTGAGGCGCAGCCCCTGGAAGATCAGCACGAATTCGATGCCGAACATCAGCCCGGCGACCAGGCCCGGCTTCCACGTGCCGTCATTCTCGAAGAATTTGACGCCGCGAAGCGTGCCGATGATGAACAGCATCGGCAGCGCGCCCGCCGAGCGGATCGTGGCCTGGAGCATCGGCGGAATGTCCGGCAGCACCAGCTTCACCGCGATCTGGTTGAAGCCCCAGGTCAGGCACAGCATGAGCATCAGGGCGATGGCGCCGGCACTGAGGGGACGCGCGACGGATTGGTTGGCTTGTGGTGAGGACATGTCTTCCCGAAAAACCGGCTTTGCGCCGTTGTTGCTTTATGCAGCTTTCTGACAATGGGTGCAGACGCCCGTGATCTCCACCACGGACAATTTAGGAGCAAAGCCTGAGCTGCGTGCCGCGGCATTGAGATTTCCGGCGAAGGATGCGGACGGGATCTCGCCGACCAGGCCGCAGCGCTCGCAGATCAGGAACGCCACCGCCGAGGTCGCGTCGTGGTCGTGGGCGGCACAGGCGAGGTAGGCATTGCGGCTTTCGATGCGATGCACGAGGCCGTTGGCCATCAGGAAATCGAGAGCGCGATAGACCGTGATCGGCGCCGGCCGCGACATGGATTTGGCAAGCTCGTCGATCACCTCATAGGCGCCGAGCGGGCGGTGGCTGGAGAGCAGCGCGCCCAGCACCTGGCGGCGTATCGGCGTGAATTTCTGCGCGCGTTGCTCGCAGACCTCCTCGGCGTGCGCCAGCGCATCCGCGGTGCAGCGGCCGTGATCGTGATCGGGCGCGGGAAAGGCAGATTTAGCAGGGGTCATGCAGCCGACCTTCTAGCATTTCGGCCGCGGAACCCAAAGCACGACCAGCAATGCGGCGGTCAGCCATGCCATTGCCGAGGGACAGCATCGCGCAAACCCGCCATGAAATAATCATAAGCTTGCTTATCATATGCGAAGCTTATTGGAGACCAAGCTCATGAGCCGCGGGTCTGTCGACCAGAACTTCCTGTTTACGCTGGGCGAGCTCTACCGCCTCTTGCGCGTCTACGCCGACAAGGAGGCGTCGCGGTTCGGCATCACCCGCGCCCAATGGGCGGTGCTGGCCAAGGTCGAGCGCAGCGAGGGCATGAAGCAGTCCGAGCTCGCCGAACTGCTCGAGATGCAGCCGATCACGCTGACCCGCCTGATCGACAAGCTCTGCGACAACGACTGGATCGAGCGCCGCAGCGATGCCTCGGACCGCCGCGTCAAGCGCCTGTATCTCAGGAAAGCCGGCCGGCAATTGCTGGGCCGGATGAGCGGCCTGAAGTCCGAGCTGACGGCCAACGCGCTCGACGGCATCACGCCGACGGACGCCCATCGCCTCCTCACTCAGCTCGAAAGCATCAAGGAGAACGTGCGCACCGCGATCCAGACCAGCGGCGCGGAACAAGCACGTAAGGAGCAGCGCTATGGCTGACCAGGTCCTCAAGTTCCAACCCGAGCAGAAGACCGACAGCGGCAAACCCACCAAGAAAGCGGGCACCGATCCGCGCCGCCGCCTGGTGGCGGGCCTGCGCCGCTACCGCCGCTTCCTGCTCCTGGTCGTGCTGCCAGTGATCGCCGTCATCGGCGGCCTCACCTTCTATCTCAATGGCGGTCGATATGTCGGCACTGACGATGCCTATGTCGGCGCGCAGAAGGTGCTGGTGACGCCCGACATTTCCGGCAAGATCCAGAAAGTCATCGTGAAGGAAGGCCAGTCCGTCAAGCGGGGCGACGAGCTGTTCGAGATCGACCCCGTTCCGTTTCGCCACGCGGTGGACGAAGCCAAGGCGCAGCTCGCGCAGGCCCGCACGACCTATGACAACCTTGTCGCCAACATCAAGATCTATGGCGACATGCTCGACCTGGCCCAGCAGGGCATCGATTTGAAGAAGCGCGACGTCGAGCGCAAGCAGGCGCTGGTGAAGAACAATTACGGCTCGCAGCTCGATCTCGACAACGCCTCGAATGCACTGGTGACTGCCGGCGCGCAGGCGCAATACATCAAGCAGCAGCTTTCCAACGCCAAGACGCAATTGCTCGGCGACCCCGCGTTGCCGCTGGAGCAATTTCCACCTTACGCACAGGCGAAAGCCAAACTGGACGATGCCCAGCGCAACCTCGACCACACCGTGCTGCGCGCGCCCATGGATGGCGTGGCGACCCAGGTCGAGCAGATCCAGCTCGGCCGCTACGTCGCTGCCGGCACGCCGGTGTTTTCGATCATCGACGTCGCACACCCCTGGGTCGACGCCAACCCGAAGGAGAGCGACCTCACCTATGTGACCGAAGGACAGCCCGTCACGCTCGAGGTCGACGCGTTCCCGAACCACGTCTTCAAGGGCAAGATCGGCTCGCTTTCGCCCGGCACCGGCGCGCAATTTGCGATCCTGCCGCCGCAGAACGCCACCGGCAATTTCGTCAAGGTGGTGCAACGCGTGCCGATCCGCATCTATTTCGACGAGACCGACAAATACGTGCGGAAGCTGAAGGCCGGCATGAGCGTCTATGCCACCATCGACACCGGCCATCAGCGCTCGCTGGCCGGCCTGCTCGGCCTGTCGGCGACCGCGAACCAAGACAAAGACTGAGTCAAGGACTGCCGATGTCCGGTCCCAATGCCAGCTTGATGGTCCCCGGCCTGCGCCGGAACATGGTGACGATCTGCGCCATGACCGCGACCATCATGCAGGCGCTGGACACCACCATTGCCAACGTCGCTTTGCCCTATATGCAAGGCACGCTGTCGGCTTCGCAAGACCAGATCAATTGGGTGCTGACCTCCTACATCGTCGCCGCAGCGATCATGACGGCCCCGGTGGGCTGGATCGCCAACCGCTTCGGCCGCAAGCGCATCTTCATCATCTGCTCGGCCGGCTTCACCATGGCCTCGGTGCTGTGCGGCCTCGCGCAAGACATCAACCAGATGGTGCTGTTCCGCCTGCTGCAAGGCGTGTTCGGCGCGGCCCTGGTGCCGCTGTCGCAATCGGTGATGCTCGACTATTACACGCTCCAGGAGCGCGCCAAGGCGATGTCGATCTGGGGCATGGGCGTGATGATGGGCCCGATCATGGGGCCCTCGCTCGGCGCCTGGCTGACCGAGACCTATTCCTGGCACTGGGTGTTCTTCGTCAACCTGCCGTTTGGCGCCATCACCGTGCTCGGGCTGATCGTGTTCATGGACGAGACCGACAAGAACCTCAGCCTGAGATTCGACTGGTTCGGCTTCGCGGCACTGGCCGTTGCGATCGGCTCGCTTCAGCTCGCGCTCGACCGCGGCGAGCAGTTGGGCTGGCTGGAATCGAACGAGATCCTGGCGGAATTCATCGTCTCGGCGGCCGCGTTCTACTTCTTCCTCGCGCACTCCTTCACGACCTCGACGCCGTTCATCCGTTTCGGCCTGTTCCGGGACCGCAACTTCGTCACCGGCTGCATGTTCATGATCGTGATGGGGCTCGTGCTGTTCTCAACCATGGCGCTGGCCTCGCCTTACATGCAGAACGTGATCGGCTATCCCATCATCACCGCCGGCCTGCTGCTGGCGAGCCGCGGCTTCGGTACCTTCTTCGCCATGATGCTGGTCGGCCGCATGATGCGTTATTTCGAGGCGCGCACGCTGATCATCGCGGGCCTGACGCTGACCGCGGGCTCGCTGTTCCAGATGACCGGCTGGACCGATCTGACCCAGGTGCCCGAGATCGTCACCGTCAGTGTCATCCAGGGCTTCGGCTTCGGCCTCGTCTTCGTGCCGCTCTCGACAGTGGCGTTCCTGACGCTGTCGAACGACCTGCGCACCGACGGCACCGCCATGCTGACCCTGATGCGCAACGTCGCGAGTTCGGTCGGCATTTCCGTCGTCATCGCGCAACTGACGCAGGGAACACGGCGGACCTACGCGATCCTGTCCGAGCACATCAACCCGTTCAACCATGCACTTCAGATGCCTGACGTCAGCGGCATGATCAATCTGTCCACCGACACCGGCCGCGCCATGGCCGACAGGATGGTCAGCGTGCAGGCGCAGATCATCGCGTTTGCGCACGACTACCACCTGGTGATGGTCTTCATCCTCTGCACCATCCCGCTCGCCTTGTTGATCGGCTCGACCAAGGCCACGCTGCGCAAGCAGGCGGCAGGGCCGGAGCATGCGGTGATGGAGTAGGCGATCTCGCGTGCCCCGGCCGCAGCGCAGCACGCAAGTGATGTGCTGCTGAGCCGGGGCCCATGCCCCCGGCACGATGGGTCCCGGTTCTGCGGCGCACCGCTACGCGCTGCACCGCGCCCGGGACAAGAGCCGGGCTACAACAACTCCTCGCACCCCAAATCATCCACCGCCGCAAACACCCGCTCCAGATTGTTCCACCAGATCAGCGGCGGGATGTTGATGCTCCACTGCCAGACCGGCCTCGTGATCTGCCAGAGCACCGCCCAGCGGTAGTCGCGATCGAGCGCGCCGCGCGAGTAGCCGGTGATGCCGCTTTCAATCAACGTATCGTGGTAGAAATTGAGCAGCGGGCGTTCGAGCGCCTGCCGTCGTTCCGGATACCAGTGCATGGCCATCATATAGGCGAGGTCGTGGGTCGGAACGTTGATACTCCAAAGATCGAAATCGAAGATGCGCACGGTATCGGCAACGCCCGCGCGCGGCAGCAGGAAATTCCAGGTGTGGGCGTCGCCATGCGTGACGCTGAGATGACGGCGTGAATGGTAACGCTGGGACAGCCGCTCCGACTGATCGATGAGGCGACGGAAGAGGATCCGTCGCTCCTCGCTGAGGCGATCACCGAGCAGATCGGCAAAACGATCGTAATGGCCGGCGAAGGTCTCCATGCGCTGCGCGCTGTCCTCCATGCTCGCCCAGGTACCGACCGTGTCGCCGAGGCTCGGATGGTCCCACCAGGCTGCATGCCAGCGTGCGAGCGCGGCGACGATGGCGAATGTCTGCTCGCGCGACGGCGGCACCGGCCAAGCCATCGCAGTTTCGTGGCTGTCAGTGAGGTCCTCGAGCAGCAGATGCCAAATGGGGCTGTGCTCGTCGAAATGCCCATCAAAGCAGCGCGGCGCGAGTCGCGGCGGCATCTTCGGTGCAAGCTGCGTGTAGTAATCCACCTCGCGCCGGCCGCCATTGGCGAGGGTCTCGGCGAAAGCGGAATTGGGAGTCTTGAGGATCAGCGACTGCGGAGCGCCGGTGGATTCGCCGACATAGCGCAGGCCAAGCCGGATGATATGCGACACGACGGTGTCGCGCTGGTGCAGCACCTTCACCTCGCGCACCGCGCCGGCGTCCAGCACGCCGCTCAGGATGTATTTGTTCCACCGCGTCGAACGCCTGATCGACGGCCGGCGCCTGATCATCGACATCGACG
>NZ_JALBGZ010000639.1:0-3637 GCF_023006515.1 Bradyrhizobium sp. PRIMUS42 | reverse complement strand
CTCGACACCGACGCGCGGCGCGGTGCCGAGCACGGTGACGCGGTAGTCGTCCGGCTGCTCCTCGAACAGGGCGAAGCAGGGCGCGGACACCACGGCCGCACGGATGTGCTCGGTTGCGAGCAGGCGAGCGGCTTCCAGCGCAATCGAGACTTCCGAGCCGGTTGCGATGAGCGTCACGTCACGGCCGCCGTCCGGCGAGACGACGAGATAAGCGCCGCTTGCGACACGGTTTCTGCCGCGCGCATCGCTGCGGAAGGTCGGCAACGCCTGACGCGACAGGCACAGCACGGAGGGACGATCTTCGGAGTTGAGCGCGCAATCCCAGGCTTCCAGCGTCTCGACCGCGTCGGCGGGGCGGAACACGAGCAAGTTCGGAATGACGCGTAGCGCCGCGAGATGCTCGACCGGCTGATGCGTCGGCCCGTCCTCGCCGAGACCGATGGAGTCATGGGTCATGACATGGATGACGCGCAGCCGCATCAGGGCCGCAAGGCGGATCGCCGGCCGGCTGTAGTCGGAGAAGGCGAGGAACGTGCCGCCATAGGGAATGAACCCACCGTGCAGCGCGAGGCCGTTCATCGCGGCGGCCATGCCGTGCTCTCGAATGCCGTAGTGGATGTAGTCGCCGGTGAACGCTCCGCGCGTGACGGGGACTTGCGCCTTGGCGTGCGTGAGGTTCGAATGCGTCAGGTCCGCGGAGCCGCCGACGAGGCCCGCAATCGTCCCGGCGATGCCGTCTAGCACCTGTTGCGAAGCCTGCCTTGTCGCGAGCTTCGGACGTTCGGATGCGAAGCGTTCGCGCAACTTCGCCGCGGCCAGCGTATAGGCACCCGGCAGGGTAACCGCCTTGCCTTCGACGAACATGTCGCGCTGCTCGGGCGTTGCGCCTTCGTAGCGATCGAGCCAGGCGAGCCGATCCACCTGCCCGCGCTGTCCTTTCATTCGCCATGCCTTCAGGATCGGCATCGGCACCACGAAGGGCTGATAATCCCAACCGAGCGTACGACGAGCCGCCGCGGTCTGCTCGGTGCCGAGCGGCGCGCCATGCGCCTTCTCGGTGCCCTGTCTATCAGGCGCGCCGTAGCCGATGATGGTGCGGCAGGCGATCAGCGACGGTTTTGCGCTCTCCCGCTCTTCTGCGATCGCCTGCGCGATCGCTTCGGGATCGTGTCCGTCGATGCTGCGCACAGACCAGCCGGAGGCAGCGAAACGCGCGAGTTGGTCGTCGGACGTCGCCAGCGAGGTCGGCCCGTCGATGGAAATCCCGTTGTCGTCGAACAGCACGATCAGACGGCCGAGCTGCAGATGGCCCGCGAGCGAGATCGCTTCCTGGCTGAGACCCTCCATCAGGCAGCCGTCGCCGGCGATCACATAGGTGAAGTGATCGACGAGGCCGTCGCCATGCCGCGCATTGCCCATCCGCTCCGCAAGCGCCATGCCGACGGCCGTGGCAATCCCCTGCCCGAGCGGACCGGTTGTGGTCTCGACACCTGGCGTATGGCCATATTCCGGATGTCCCGGCGTCTTCGAGCCCCATTGCCGGAAGGCCTTGATGTCGTCGAGGCTGACGTCGCCGCCGGTCAGATGCAGCAGCGCATAGAGCAGCATCGAGCCATGGCCCGCCGACAGCACGAAGCGATCGCGGTCCGGCCAGTTCGGATGCGCCGAGTCGAATTTCAGGAAGCGCGAGAACAGCACGGTCGCGACATCGGCCATTCCCATGGGCAGACCCGGGTGGCCCGACTGCGACGTTTCGATGGCATCGACCGCGAGGAAGCGGACGGCGTTGGCGAGATCATTGTGCGTGACCGCATTGAGGTCGGCTTCGGCATGAACCGAGATGTTCATCGGATCCTCCCATTGTTGTCGTTGTGGCACGTCATCACTTCATGCTCCGCTTGCGCTCGATGAGCTGCATGATCAGCGGCGTCAGGATCAGCTGCATCGCGAGATCGAGTTTCGCGCCGGGGCAGACGATCGAATTCGCGCGCGACATCCAGCTTTGCGGCAGCATCGAGAGCAGATAGGGGAAGTCGATGCCGCGCGGATTCTTGAAGCGGATCACCACCATCGATTCGTCCGGCGTCGGGATCCAGCGGGCGATGAACGGATTGGAGGTGTCCACCGTCGGCACGCGCTGGAAGTTGATGTCGGTTTCGGTGAATTGCGGGCAGATGTAGTGGATGTAATCAGGCATCCGCCGCAGGATGGTGTCGGTGACCGCCTCGGTCGAATATCCGCGCGCGCTGCGATCGCGGTGCAGTTTCTGGATCCATTCGAGATTGATGACCGGAACGACGCCGATCTTCAGGTCGGCATAGCGCGCGACATTGACCTTGTCGGTGACGACGGCGCCGTGCAGGCCCTCGTAGAACAACAGGTCCGAATTCTCCGGCAACCGCTTCCAATCGGTGAAGGTGCCGGGCGCCGCGCCATGCAGCGCGGACTCCTCGGCATCATGCACGTAATGCCGTGTCGTCGCCGTGCCGGTCTCGCCATAGTCGCGGAACGCGCGCTCCAGTTCCTCGAACAGATTGGTCTCGGGGCTGAAATGGCTGAAATGCTTGTTGCCGCGATCGGCCTCCTTCGCCATCTGCGCACGCATCTCGGCGCGGTCGTAGCGATGGAAGGCGTCACCCTCGATGTAGGCGGCGTTGACCTTCTCGCGGAAAAATATCTGCTCGAACGTCTTCTTGACCGAGGTGGTGCCGGCGCCGGAGGAGCCGGTGATGGAGATGATGGGGTGCTTCCTGGACATGGGACGCCTCGCTCAGAGCCGGAAGAATCCGCGACGCGCGAACAGCGGCGCGGAGACGCTGGCGACCAGCAGCGGATCGCAATGCAGCTCCTCGACGCGGCGCACCTCGTTGCTCGAGCCCATGATCAGCGGCACGCGCTGATGCAGGCTCTGCGCCGAGAGGTCGAGGATGCGCTCGCGTCCCGTGGTGGCGGAGCCGCCGGCCTGCTCGATGATCATCGCCATCGGATGCGCTTCGTAGACGAGGCGCAGGCGGCCGTCGCCGTAGCCGGGACGCGCGTCCGAGGGATAGAGGAAGACACCGCCGCGGGTGAGGATGCGATAGGCCTCGGCGACCAGCGAGCCGACCCAGCGCATGTTGAAATTGTGGTTGGCGGGCCCTTCGACGCCGGCGAGGCACTCGTCGACGAAGGCGCGCACCGGCGAATCCCAGTGCCGGCGGTTCGACGCGTTGATCGCGAACTCCTCGCAGGTCTCGGCGATCTGCGCGGCGGCGCGCGCGAGGCGGAAGCAGCCCGCCTTGCGATCGAGCGTGAAGATGTCGACGCCCTCGCCGAGGGTCAGCACCAGGGAGGTCTGCGGACCGTAGGTGACAAAGCCCGCCGCAAGCTGCGCCGAGCCGCGCTGATGGAAGGCGAGCGCGAGGTCGTCCGGGGCGGGCAGGATCGAGAAGATCGTGCCGACGGTCATGTTGATGTCGATGTTGGAGGAGCCGTCGAGCGGATCGATCGCGATACAGATCTTGGCCTCGCGATCGCCGATCTGGGCCTCGCGCATCTCTTCCGAGGCGAGCGCTGCGACCGGCACCTTGCTGAGGCAGCGGCGCAGGATCGCATCGGCCTGGACGTCGAGGTCGCGCTGGACGTCGCCGTCGCTGTT
>NZ_JALBGZ010000638.1:0-3639 GCF_023006515.1 Bradyrhizobium sp. PRIMUS42 | reverse complement strand
CAGCCCGGCGGCGTTCTGCGGCATCGTCGGCATGCGGCCGAGCATCGGCCGCGTCGCGCATACGCCGAAGGCGGGCATCGATCGCAATCTCGGCGTACAGGGCCCGATGGCGCGCAATGTCGAGGATCTCGCGCTGCTGCTCGATGCCATGAGCGGCGACTATGCCGCCGATCCGCTGTCGCTGCCGGCGCCCGCGACCTCGTTCCTGTCGGCGACGCAGTCCGGCAAGAAGCCAAAGCGCATCGCCTATTCGCCCAATCTCGGCATCACGCCTGTCGATCCCGAGGTGAAGGCGATCACGCGGAAGGCGGCGGAACGCTTTGCCGAGGCTGGCGCCATCGTCGAGGAGGCGCATCCGGACTGGCGCGAGGCGCATGAATGCTTCCACGTGCTGCGCGCCTTCGATTTCGCGATCAGCAAGGCGCAATTGCTGAGAACCAAGCGCGATCTGCTCAAGCCCGAGGTGATCTGGAATATCGAGGAAGGTCTCAAGCTCACCGTGGAGCAGCTCGAGCGGGCCGAGGCCCAGCGCGTCGGCATGACCGCGCGGGCCGTCGAGTTCTTCAAGACCTACGACTTGCTGCTGACGCCCACCACGATCGTGCCGCCCTTCCCGATCGAGCACCGCTATGTCACCGAATGCGCTGGCAAGAGATTCGACAATTACGTCGAGTGGCTCGGCATCGTCTACGCCATCACGCTGGCGTGCTGCCCCTCACTGTCGCTGCCCTGCGGCTTCACGGCGTCGGGCCTCCCGGTCGGCGTGCAGGTCGTCGGCGCACCGCGAAGCGACGCCGACGTGCTCGCGGGCGCGAAGGTGCTGGAGGATATTTTGGGCCTGCGCGGCACGACGCCGATCGATCCGAAGGTGAAGCAATAGCTCCTCTCTCGTGCCCCGGACGCAGCGCAGCGCTCCTTCGGCGGTGCGCTGCAGAGCCGGGGCCCATCCCTCCACGACTTCGCCTGCGGCTCTGGGTCCCGGCTCGGCGATGCAGCGCTGGCGCGCTGCATCTTGTCCGGGACACGGGATGTCACCTTCCGCTCGTCGCTTCCAGGCTGCGGCTATAGCGCGACATCGCGAAGCAGAAGACGAAATAGATCGCGGCGACGAAAATGTAGACCTCGACCGAGAACTGTTGCCACGCGGGATCAATGATCGCGGTCTTCGCCGTCGTCAGCAGGTCGAAGATGCCGATGATGAGGACGAGGCTGGTGTCTTTGAAGAAGGCGATGAAGGTGTTGACCAGCGGCGGGATGACATGGCGGATCGCCTGCGGCAGGACGATCAGCCGGTTCTTGCGCCAGTAGGACAGCCCGAGCGCATCCGCAGCCTCATATTGTCCGCGCGGCACGGCCTGGAGGCCGCCGCGGATGACCTCGGCAAGGTAGGCGCCGGCGAACAGGATGATCGCGATCTGCGCCCGCAAGAGCTTGTCGATGTTGAAGCCGGCAGGCATGAACAGCGGAAACATCACGCTCGCCATGAACAACAGGCTCACCAGCGGCACGCCGCGGATCAGCTCGACATAGAGCACGCTGAGCGAGCGGATCGCCGGCAGCTTTGAGCGCCGGCCGAGCGCGACGAGGATGCCGAGCGGAAACCCGACAGCCAATCCGAACGTCGCCAGGATCAGGGTCACCGGCAGACCGCCCCAGCGATCCTGCGAGACGAAGGCGAGCCCGAACACGCCGCCCCACATCAGCACGCTGATCAGCGCGAGCGCACCGATCCAGAGCAGGACCAGTTCGCGCCGCCACAGGGCGCGGCGGGTGGAGAGATAGAACAGCGCGATGAACAGCACGACCGACAGCGCCGGCCGCCACTGCTCGTCGAATGGATAGGTGCCGAACAGGATGAAGCGGTACTTTTCGGGAATGATCGCCCAACAGGCGCCGACGCCACGCGCCGCCCGGCAGGCACTGGAATCGTTCGCTGGGGTCAGCCACACTGCATTCGCGATGCCCCACTGAGCGAAGCTGAAGATGCCCTTGGCGAGCACCGCCAGCAGCACGACCGAGAGGATGCCATTCGGGATCGACGAGAACAGATTGGTGCGCAGCCATCGCAAGACGGGGTTGCCGATCTGCGGACGACGGGCGCGCGGTGTGTCCGGACTATCGGTGATCGCCGTCATGATCAGCGCTCCACCAGCGCGATGCGCGCATTGTACCAGTTCATGAAGAAGCTGATGGAAAGGCTGATGGTCAGGAACACCGCCATGATCAGTGCGATGGCCTCGATCGCCTGCCCGGTCTGGTTCAGCGTGGTGTTGGCGATCGAAACCACGTCCTGATAGCCGATCGCGACCGCGAGCGAGGAATTCTTGGTCAGATTGAGATACTGGCTCGTCATCGGCGGCACGATGACGCGTAGCGCCTGCGGCAGGATGATCTGCCGCAGCATGAAGCTGCGGCGCAGGCCAAGCGCATTGGCAGCGTCCCACTGACCGCGCGGCACGGACTGGATGCCGCTGCGAACGATCTCGGCAATGAATGCCGAAGTGTACGTCACGAGGGCGATCAGCAGCGCGAAATATTCGGGGGCAAGCGTCAGCCCGCCGACGAAATTGAAGCCGCGCAGCTCCGGCCATTCGATCTTCCAGGACACGCCGAGCAGCACGGACACCATCGCGGGCAACGCGACGATCAGGGCAAGCGCAAACGGCCAGGCTGGGCGCGGCTTGCCGTCGCGCATCTGCTGCGCGATGAGCCGCCTCCTGACGAGATAGAACACGACAAACCCGAGCACGGCGGTGCCGAGCACCCAAAGTTGCAGCGGGCCAAGCGGAACTGCCGGCAGGATCAGGCCGCGATTGGAGAGGAACACGCCCTCGATCGGCCGCCATGCCGCGCGCGCGGCCGGCAGCGCCTGCATCAGCACATACCAGAACAGGAGTTGAAGCAGCAGCGGGATATCGCGGAGCGTTTCGACATAGACGGCGGCAAGTCGCGACAGCAGCCAGTTGGCCGACAGTCGCGAGATGCCGATCAGCGCCCCCAGGATGCTCGCGAGCACGATCCCGATCACGGCGACGCGCAGGGTGTTGCCGACCCCGACGACGAAGGCCCAGAGATACGTGTCTCTCGGATTATAGACGAACAAGCTGTCGGCGATGGGCATGCCGGCCTCGCGGCCGAGGAAGGCAAAGCCGGTCGTGATGCGACGAGCCGAGAGGTTGGTGACGGTGTTGGACCAGAGGAAGCCGATCACCGCGAGCGCAATGCCGACGACCAGCACCTGCCAGAACAGGCCTTGCAGCTCACGGCGTCCCCACGCGCCGAAGAGGCGGCGGCGCGGCGGCGGTCTCGGAGCGTCCGTGGTCACAGCGCAAAAATCCTTCCCAACAGCGACGATTTCCGGCAGCGCACGTCAACTGTTGCACCAATCCAGATTTCATGCAACAAATGTTTCATGGCCGAGCCCGCGAAATCCTCGCCGCTGAGCGAACTGCGCATTGCATTGCCATCGCTCCCGATGCGGCTGCAGCAAGTCGGACGTTTCGTCGCCGCCAACGATTACGACGCCACCACCCGTTCGATGCGCGACCTCGCGGCGGAAGCCGGCGCCGATCCAGCCGCGTTCACGCGCCTCGCCAAGGCGATCGGCTATTCGGGCTGGGACGAATTGCGCGCGGCGCT
>NZ_JALBGZ010000637.1:0-3640 GCF_023006515.1 Bradyrhizobium sp. PRIMUS42 | reverse complement strand
GACAGCGCGCAGGCGAGCGACGCCGCGGTGAAGATGGCGAACCCGGCCATGAAGACGCGCTTGGCGCCGATGCGGTCGCCGAGCGCGCCGGCGGTCAGGATGAAGGCGGCAAACGCGATGGTGTAGGCGCTGACCACCCATTGCAGTTCGGCGACGCCGCCGCCGAGCGTCCTGCCCATCGCATCCAGCGCCGTGTTGACGATGGTGACGTCGAGCTGCACGACGCCATAGCCGAGGCTCATTGCCGCCAGTGTGAGAGAGGTCGCAAGAGGCGACGAAGCGCGCGGTGTGGCGACCCGGTTGTCGAAGGTTTGAGGTCTGATGGTGTTGGCTCGCATGCTGCACCCGATTGCAGCCCCATGCGAAATATAGACTTGGCCGCACCATCATGCTTCGAGAATGACCGAATGATGGATGCGTGCGCTCGAGGCACCACAATTCCGGTGTCATGGCCCGCGCAGGATCCAGTACTCCGTGGCGGAGATCGTGCAAACGAAGTGCGACCGCGGGGTACTGGATGCCCCCGTGCGCAATCGCGCCAGGCGGAGCATGGCGGATGGTGAAGAAGCAGAACGCGCCGCGCGGATGACCGCGCGGCGCTCGTCGCAATGAGCCTTGCCCTAGCTCGCCGCGCGCAGGTTCACCTTGCTCTCGGCGAGTTTCGTCAGCTTCATGTCGGTCGCCTTCTCTTCCTCGAGCGTCTTGGCGAGCACGCTGGCGCAGTCGTTGCGGCCCAGCTGCTTGGCCCAGGCGATCAGGCTGCCGTAGCGCACGATCTCGTAATGTTCGGCGGCCTGGGCCGCATTGATCAGCGCCGCGTCGAGCACCGCCTTGTCGGCAACTTCGCCGGCGGTCTCGTCGGCTTCCTCGATGATGCCGTCAATGGCCGGGCAATCGACTGCCTTCACGGCGACGCCGTGCATCTTGAAGACTTCCTCGAGCCGAGCAACGTGTTGCTTGGTTTCCTCGAGGTGCGTCAAAAAGCCCTGTTTCAGCTGGGGATCGGTAGCCTTGCTTGCCATTTTCGGCAGCGCCTTGGTCAGCTGCTGCTCGGCGTAATAGATGTCCTGGAGCTGGTGCACGAACAGGTCGTTCATGGTCTTGATGTCTTTTGTAAACAGTCCCATCGTTCCGTCCTCGTTCGGTTTCTGAGACACGACGGCAGCGGCCTGCACGAAAAGCCGCTTATTCCGCCATGTCCGGTTGCTGATGGGGCACAACGAGCGCGCGGCAGCGACGTTCCAAAAAAGGCCCGTAAGGCTTGCGCTGGAACAATACGGACGGCGCCGGGATCTGAGATCATGGCAGCATGCGAAATGCGCGAGCCGGCCGGTTTCACGACTCATATGCTTAAAGCGCCTTCGATGTGAACCGCGTATGACAAAATGGCCGGTCCCGCGCAGAACCTATTGTTGTCAAGGGCTGCACAAGCCGCTGTTTTTGCCTTAAATGAGCTGGATCATGCCTAGCGATCGATGCCTGCCTTTGGCCATGATCGCACCCGACTGGCCAATACCTGGCCCGGTCGGTCTTGCCCCCCGCCGGGAGGATGAATGCACGGACTGCTGCCTGCGCTGAAGCGCGGCTTCAAGAGATGGATCGGCTGGCGACGGCTCGGAGTTGCCGCGAGCATCTTCATCATCGCCTTCGCGATCACCACGCTGGTGCGGACCCTCAAGGGCATCGATACCGGGGTCATCCTGACCGCGTTGACCGAGATTCCCCGCGGGAGCATCGGGCTCGCGGCCATCTGCGTCTTCTTCGCGTTCTGTACGCTGACATTCTACGACTTTTTTGCACTGCGAACGATCGGCAAGAAGCAGGTGCCCTATCGCATCGCAGCGCTCTCCAGCTTCACGTCCTATTCGATCGGCCACAACATCGGCGCCACCGTCTTCACCGGCGGCGCGATCCGCTTCCGGATCTATTCGGACTACGGGCTGAACGCGATCGACGTCGCCAAGATCTGCTTCCTGTCGGGCCTCACCTTCTGGCTCGGTAACATCTTCGTGCTCTCGATCGGGCTGGCCATCCATCCGGATGCGGCGTCCTCGATGGATCAGCTTCCCCCGTCGATCAACCGGCTGATCGCGCTCGGCGGCCTTGCCTCGATTGGCGCGTATCTGGTCTGGCTGTGCATGGGCGAGAAGCGGCGGGAGCTCGGCCAAAAGGGCTGGAAGGTGGTGCTGCCCTCGGCGCCGCTGACGCTGGTCCAGATCCTGATCGGCGTGGTCGATCTCGGCTTCTGCGCCTTGGCAATGTATCTGCTGATGCCTGCCAATCCGCCGATCGACTTCATGTCGCTTGCCGTGGTGTTCATCCTGGCGACGCTGATCGGCTTTGCCAGCCATGCGCCCGGCTCGATCGGCGTGTTCGATGCCGCCATGCTGGTGGCGCTGCCCCAATTCGGCCGCGAAGAGCTTCTGGCGACACTGCTGGTGTTCCGCATCCTCTATTTCGTGATCCCGTTCGGCCTCGCCATCTCCATCATGGGCACGCGCGAGCTCTGGATGAACGTGGTCGCGCCGTGGCAGGAGCGACGACGGCTGGCGGAGGCCTGCGCCCAGGCTAATCTGCCCAAGCAGGTGGCCACGATGGAGCGTGAACGGGCGCTGCGGCAGGTTGGCAAGCGGTAGGCGGATCCTCAAACCCGTGAGACAAAGGTTGCAGGCGGGGGAGCAATCCTCTCTTATTTCCGCCTCAACTTTGCCGTTGAACAGCGGGCCATGATCCCACTCCCCCTTCGTACCCTTTCCGCAGGCGCCCTGCTGCTTGCGGGGATTCTGATCGCCTTGCCGCCCCAGCGCGCCGCCGCTCAGGACGCCGGCACCCTGCAGATCAGCTGGGAGGTGCGTAACCGCTTCCGGCTGTTCCGCGAGGAGCGCGACTTCCTGCTCCATGTCGAGAACGCACGCAACCGCAACATCCTGGCCGCTGAACAATCGCTGGAGCTCCAGAGCGAAGGCCGCGGCTGGGCCCGCAACATGGTCAACCGCCTCTGCATCGACCTCCAGGGCCGGGTCAACCAGCCCTGCACGCGCGACAACACCAAGGAAAACTATCTCACCCCGATCGACCATCCCGTCACCGTGCGCCTCGTTGGCGCCGTGCCGGTCGGCGCCACCTGCGCCTGGTCGTTCGACGACGGCGACGGCCCGCAACAATCGACCTTCGACTGCGCCGAGCCGATCAACTTACGTGTCCGCTACGGCAAGCAGACGGTCGCGACCGTCGACGTCTCCTCCGGCTCCGATCCGACCCAGCGCGTCCAGACCGAGATCCAGGTCCGCGACATCTTCGTTGCCGGCCTCGGCGACAGCATCGCCTCGGGCGAAGGCAATCCGGACCGGCCGCTGGCACTGTCCGACGAAGGCTTTTGCTTCCGCTCCTATCTCGGTACCGCCGGTGCGCAATACTACCGTCCGAGCCGCCACGGCTTCAAAGGCGGCCGCGCCTGCGAAGCGCCGGATACGCTCGCCAACTGGCAACGCTACAGCGCGCTCTGGTTCAACGCGCCCTGCCACCGCTCGCTGTACAGCTACCAGACGCGCACCGCGCTGGCGCTCGCGGTGCGCTACACCCACATCGCCGTGACCTATCTGCCGCTCGCCTGCACCGGCGCCAGCATCGGCGACGGGCT
>NZ_JALBGZ010000636.1:0-3654 GCF_023006515.1 Bradyrhizobium sp. PRIMUS42 | reverse complement strand
GTCGCAATCAAGAACCACATGGCAGGCAAGGCGGCGCTGGTGCGGCGCGGCGTGTCCGAGCTCCTGTTCGCGGCGCGCACGTTCTTCGCGTTGACGCGGCAGCTGAGGCGAGGGGACGTCGTGCTCACGGTCACCGCGCCGTTCATGCTGCCTTACGCGGTGGCGGCGGCAGCCAGGGTCAAGGGGGCGCGCTCGGCGCTGATCCTGCACGACCTCTTTCCCGACGTGCTGGTGATGGCGGGCCTCTTGAAGCCCGGCTCGCTGGTGACGCGGACGATGCGGGTCGCCAACAGCCTGATGTTCCGCGCGCTCAATGCCGTCGTCACCATCGGCCGCGACGCGGAGCGTCCGCTGCTGAGCTATTCCGGAATGAGGCGGAACAAGATCCGCTTCATCCCGAACTGGGCGACGCTGGTGCCCGCGCCGCGGCCGATCACGTCGGACAATCCGTTCCGCAAGGCGATTGCCGCGCGCTTCATCGTCGGCCTGTCGGGCAATCTGGGCTTCACCCATGATCCGGACATCGTGTTCGAGGCGGCGCGGCTTCTCAAGGACGAGGCGGACATTCACTTCCTGCTGTCCGGCTGGGGCATCGGCTTCGAACGACTGAAGCAGTTGCAGGCGGCGGCGAGCCTTCCCAATGTCTCCTTCGTCGGGCGCGTCGAGGATTCCGAGCTCGAGGCGTTTCTGGCGTCCGCCGATCTCTGGATCATTCCGTACCGGAAGGACGTTGCGGGGGTGTCGGTGCCGAGCCGGTTCTACAATCTGCTGGCGGTCGGCCGTCCCGTGGTGCTGGTGTCCGAGCCGGAGGCCGAGGCCGCCTTGACGGTGGTGGAGAACGGGCTCGGCTGGGTCGTGACGCCAGGCCGCGCCGATCAGCTTGCAGACGCGATCCGCGCGGCGTCCCGGTCCGACGACGTCACCATCGCAGCGCGCGCGGTGAAGGCGGCATCCCGGTTTGACAGGACGACCGCGCTGAATGCCTATGCGGCGCTGATCGACGAATTGTTGCGCAACCCGGACCTGTCGGAGCAACGATGAACGAGAAGAAGCCGGTCGTGCTGGTGACGGGAGCGAGCGGCTTCGTCGGCCGCCATATCGTGCCGGCGCTCGCTCGCGGGGGATGGTCGGTCCGCCGCGCGGTTCGCAGTCCGGAAGGCGTCGAGGGCGAGGTCGTGATCGACACAATCGGTCCGGAGACCGATTGGCAGGCCGCGCTGGAAGGCGTCGACGCCGTGGTCCATCTCGCTGCGCGTGTGCACCACAAGCACGAGGAGCACGCGGTCCAGCTCTACCGCAACGTCAACATCGCCGGCACGCTGCATTTGGCGCGCTGCGCGGCGACGGCCGGCGTTCGCCAGTTCGTCTTCGTCAGCACCGTGCTCGTGCACGGCCGCAGCAACGAGGGCCGCGCCCCATTCAGCGAGAACGACATCCTGACGCCGCGCGGCCTCTACGGCATGTCCAAGGCCGCGGCCGAGGCGGGCTTGAGAACGCTGGCGCGCGACAACGATATGAAGATTTCGGTGATCCGGCCGCCGCTGGTCTATGGCGCGGGCGCCAAGGGCAATTTCGCGCTGCTGACGCGCGCGGTCGATCTCGGGTTGCCGCTGCCCTTTGCCGCGATCCGCAACCAGCGCGCCTTCCTTGCCGTGCAGAACCTGTCGTCGTTCATCCTGCGCCGGCTACGTCATCCCGATCCCGCCAGCAATTTCGAGATCTTCCTCGTGGCCGACAAGGAGCAGGTCTCGACACCCGAATTCATCACGCGCCTTGCCGATGCGTCCGGCAAGAGCCTGCGGCTGTTCGGCGTGCCGCCGGGCCTGCTCAGCACCCTGCTCAGCGTCATGGGCCGGCAGGATACACATGACAGCCTGATCGGCTCGCTCGAGCTCAATATCTCCAAGGCGCTCGCGACCGGCTGGCAGCCGGAGGTCTCCCTGGACGAAGGGTTGCGGTTGGCGTTGTCGGCTCAGGACGTCTGAGTGCGCGAGAAGCGCTGCAGCAAGAAAGCGACCGCGACCGCGCCTGCGAACAAGGACACGATCGTGACCGTCAGCGAGCCGGCGCGAACGGTGACGATGGCAAGCAACGCCAGCACGAGATTGAGCGCGAACACCTCGCCGGTCACCCGCTTGACGGTGAAGCCGTTGTCAGTGGCGCGCTGATAGAAATGCGTGCGGTGCGCCGACCAGAACGGCTCGCGCCTGATGATGCGCCGAAACAGCGTGATGGTGGAATCTGCAAGGTAATAGGCCGGCAGCAGCAGCGCCGCAGCGGGGTGCCCCTGCCAGGCAAGCTCCAGCAGGCACCAGCCGAGCAAGAGGCCGATCGGCAGGCTGCCGACATCGCCCAAGAACACCTTTGCGACCGGCTTGTTGAAGGGCGCAAAGCCAAGCATGGCGCCGCACAGGGCCATTGCGAGCCACGCGGCGGACGGAGAGAGGTCGCCATACCAGCCGAGCAATCCGAGCGCGGCCGTGACAGGCACCACCTCCGCCACGGTCATGAGGTCGAGCCCGTCCATGAAATTGACCAGGTTCACGAACCAGACGCCGCCGACGAGAAGGAGGATGCGTTCAGCGGCAAGCGGCAGGGCTGGAACGATCCGCATCGCCTCCGGTGTCGTGAGCACGACGGCGGCCACCGCTCCCGCCTGCAACAGGAGCCGGAGCACGACCGGCAGCGGCCTGATGTCGTCGACAAGCCCGACCAGAGCGATCAGCACGGCGGAGCCGATCAGGGGCAGGGGAATCCAAGCGTAAATCCAGCCGACAAGCAGGGTGGCGGCGACGACCGCGATGCCCGCACCTTGCGGTGTTGGGAGCTTGTGTGATGAGCGTGCGTTCGGCCGCGCCAACGCATAGCGCTGCAGCAGCGGCATGCTGCACCAGGTGATGCCGGCGGAGATCAGTGCAGCCAGCCCGGCAGGCGCAAGCGCGAGCAGCACCAGTCCGGCCGCAGGGTCCGGACCCGAGACGAGGGTCGTCACTCCGGCACTCCGATCGGAGCCGAGCCTTGCGCCGCCTTCTCCGCGCTGAGGATCCAGACGAGGCCCCCGAACGCACCGACGATGAAGGACACGGCGCCGAACAGCAGCGAGATGTTGACGCCTTCGTTGGCGGCAAGTCCGGCGAAACCGAACGCCAGGCCCATCGTGGCTTCACGCACCCCCCAGCCGGCGATCGAGATCGGCATCATCGTGATCAGCATCACGGGCGGCACCAGCAGAAAGACGTCGCTGAAGCGGACCGGGGCCGCAATCGCCTGCACGACGCACCAGGCGATGACGACGGCGAGCACGTGAACGAGCACCGACAGGATTGCGATGATCGGCCCGCGGGTGCGGTTGAAGATCACGCGGTTGGCGATCACCGCACAGGCGTGAAGGTGATGCGTGGCCCACCAGGTCTTCAGCCAGCGCCATTTCAGCGCGCCGAAGATCAGGAAACCGAGGCCGCCGGCGAGCGCCAGGAGATCGATGAGCAGCAGCGCCGAACGTCCGTGCGGATCGGTGATCAGGGTGTAGCTCCAGGGCAGGCTCGCAACGATGACGATCGCGAGCGCGATCAAGCCGATCGCGCGGTCGACGAAGATCGAGTAGGTCGCGGCAGCTTTTTCAGGTGGAACGCCTCGTTGGAGGAGATCACGTGC